>JAJRQC010000133.1 GCA_024280455.1 Deltaproteobacteria bacterium
GGGTCAGATTTGGATGAGGAGATTGAACAAAACCGCAGGCGTAGCAGGGCTACGTCGAGGATTTTGTGATTGAGCCTCATTCAAATACGACCCGAAGATAAGATGCAAGATGGCCATGTTATTTACTTACAGGCCCTAAGGATATTAAATTGTTTTTTTGATTTTATGCCACTCAGGAGTTCCTGGCTGACAGGGCCTGTGAGCTGGGCACGGACTTCATTAATCAGCTCTTTTAATTGTCCATAGATGCTTCCGGTAACGTCTACAGCACCGGTTTTTTTCACGGAACTGCTGATTTTGATCCCGGGGCAGGGACGTTCAATCTAGTCAGCGCCAAATCCAACCATATTTTATCCGAAAATCGCCCACGAAGTACGCTGATTCAGGCTATTTTCATCCTTGGTTGTGGCTGTGACGTTGAAAATCTTGGTCCAGCCATGCTGGTTTATCAGTAAACTGGACAGCAACGGCGATTTTGCATGGGCCAAGGGTATCAGTGGAACCATAGAGGAATACGGTAAGGATATCTTCGTGGACACATCCGGAAACGTCCACATCACCGGTTATTTCCAGGGCACTGTTGACTTTGATCCGGGATCAGGAACGTTCGAACTGACCAGCGCATCCGGCAGTGATGATATCTTTACTGTTGCCCTGGGCGCATCACCGTTCCCATGGCCTATGTTTCTGCCCGCTGCTCTCCACAAAACCGCTCCATGATAAAAAAGATTTGCGTTCTGTCTTCGTAACGATTGAGCTGCGCCTGCGCACAACGCAGATGATGCTTGTTTTCTTACGCCGATCTTCCCCTGCAAAAGAAGGTCTCAAGCAAATAACTCAACTCAGCGCCCTGGAGCATCTGAAAGTTTTTATAGACATTTTGAAAATAGGTTAGAGAAGGGCCGTTGTTGTTACCGTAACCACCTGGAAACCTCTGATCTGCCCACTGAGTATCTCCTTGATAGAGATGTCGTGTGAAATAGATTTTTCTTGTTAAAAAAACGTAACCTTCCTGCCGGAAAAACGTTATGACGACAAGGTGAAAACTTTTCAAAAATTCTATACGGAAAACAAAGAGCGACTCTTTGGCTACTTACTGCGAAAAACCGGCAACTACCATCTGGCTGCCGACGTCATGCAGGAGAGCTTTACCCGTTATCTCGAGCGGTATACGGACCGGGAACAGAGCCAGTCGCTGCTCTTTACCATCAGCAGGAACCTGCTCTACGATCATGCCCGCAAAAACCGGTATGACACCCCGTTTGAGGATGAACAGCATGGAACGGACGGCAACCAGGAAAACCTGTACCAGGTTCGTGAAGAGTCAAGACAGGTGCTTGCCGCCCTGCAGCAGCTGGACGAGGAGGAACAGGACATCCTGGCCCTGGTGGTGAGCAGCGGCCTGTCCTATCGGGAGATTGCTGAAATGACCGGCAACAGTGAGGCAAACATCAAGGTAAAAGTACACCGGTCTCGGTTGAAACTGAAAAAAATACTCCATCGGAGATGACCATGAAAGATTATCTTATCAGCATGTTCGTTGACAACGAACTTGATCTTGACGAAAAGATCGAATTTGTCGAAATCATCCACAAACACAAAACATTCAAGGATGAAACCGTTGACCTGTTGGAGCAGGAAAAACTGTTGCAGGCCGATATGGTCACTGCAATGCCCGAAATGTCCATTCCCGAACCTATGCCTGAACATGATCAAAAATCCGGCTGGTTCAGGCCCTGGTTGCCGCCGCTTGCCGGATTTGCAACCGCCATCGCCCTGGTGGCAGGTCTTTTCTTCCTCCGCCCGACCCCGGTTCCCAGTCAGGAGGAGCTGCACCGCTTTGTTATCTACCGGCCGAATGCAGATCAGGCCGAGATTGTCGGCACCTTTACCGACTGGTCGCCGGTGGCCCTTGAAAAAATCGGCACCAGCGGCTACTGGGCCATCACCCTGAAACTGCCGGAAGGGGAACATCGCTACAGCTATCTGGTTGAAGACGGTCGCCAGATTGCCGACCCGACTGTGCTGACCCGGGAGCAGGACGATTTCGGGGGCGAAAACTCCATTATCAGGATCGCTGCCCTATGATAATGAAAAAAATCACGTTGATCGGTTTGCTTGCCGTTTGTTTGAACGGATGCGCGTCCAGCCATTACGTGGAAACCCGACCGGACTCGGTTGTCTTTTTTCTGCAGATGCCCGAGGCGGGCCGGGTGCAGTTCGCCTCCTCGGCCGACCGGTACACACTCCACGACACCATTCGGAACAACTCCGGCACCTGGCGCATCAAGGTACCTTCCAGTGCGGATTTAAAGTATTTTTATTTTGTTGACGGTTCCGTATACGTCCCCGAGTGCCGGTTTAAAGAGACAGATGACTTCGGCTCGGAAAACTGTCTTTATCTCCACTAAATTGTAACCTTTTCAACGAGCGGACGTTCTGTAGGGTAAGCGTACCATAAACCAATACGGCAGAGACAATCATGAAAAACATTCTTTTGTTATCTTTACTGTGGGTCTTCCTTTTTGCCTCCTCGGCAGCCCAGGCAGAGGATACCCCGGCTGAGATAAACCGGATAATGACCGAGGCCGGGTTTACCGAGCAGCAGGTTGTTCAGGTCCGGAGCATGATCAGCGCGGCCCGGCAGAAAGGGCTGCCCGCAGAGGCGGTGACCGACAAGATCCATGAAGGAATTGCAAAGCGGATTGCCCCGGAGCGGATTGTCCAGGCCGCGGAACGGGTAACCTCCCGTTATGAATACGGCTACGCTCTGGCGGAAAAACTTGCCACGGAAAAACAGCAGGTCGCACAACTCGGCAAGACCATGGCCGACGGCCTCGCTGCCGGACTGACCAGAGGGGATGCGGAACGAATTGTCGAGCAGCTGCAGGCCAGAAAAGAGGCGATGAACCGGAGCCAGCTGCAGTCGCTGGCCCAGGAGGCCATGCGCACGGCCCGTGATCTCTCCCGCCAGGGGGTTTCCTCCAGAACGACAACCCAGACTGTGACAGCTGCCGTGCAGAAGGGGTTCAACGCCGAGGAAATGCACACCATGCGCACCTCCTTTGCCCGGCAGGCAAACCATGGCAACGCTGAATCCATTGCCAGAGGCTACGAGGCCGCCATTGGACAGGGCATCGGGGCCAAGGATCTGTCCGAACACGGGATGGGAAACAAAGGCACCGGCATGGTTGGTGACGGGATCGGCTCCGACACCAGCGGTGGAGGCAGCGGCCATTCCGGCGGTACCAATGGAGGTGATTCAGGAAGTTCCGGAGGTGATTCAGGCGGAGATGGTGGTTCCGGTGGTACAGGCGGATCGAACGGATCAGGTGGGTCAAGTGGGTCAAGCGGAGGCGGTTCAGGTTCCGGTGGCGGTGGTGGCGGTCGCCATTAATCTTCCGGGCGTCTTCATGGGGCCCGGTCGTAATGAAATGATCGAAGCTTTACTTGTGGACGGTGCCCACAAGTAAAGCTTTTCCGACGCATCCGGTTTCTAAATTCTGACTTCTTTCGTCTCTGTCAGCCGTCAGCTGTCCTCCGCTTCAAACCTTCCGTGCTGAATAAAAAAAATAACCTGGTGGATGACCTCGTTCCGGTTCATGATAAAGGTATGCCCGTGAGGCACAACCTTGAAATCCTGCATGCCCTGTAAACGGGCACTGGCAACCGAAACCTTGCCGTCACTCGGCCCCGGAATCATCCGCGAGAACACCGGATCAAGGCTATGGTTTCCGGCGATGATCCCCAGGGGATAATCGGCCGGGCCAAGCCGGTTTGGTACGCTGTCGGGCCCGGTTCCCAGGGAACACCCGGCCGGGCCGTTGAACCATCTGAACCACCACCTGCCCCCCAGCCTGTCCACGATTTCACTGCCGTGGTTGGGCGGGGCCAGCATCACCACCCTGCCCAGGTTTTCCACGCTGTGGGTGGCAAGGTACTGCCGGACCAGGATTCCACCCATGGAGTGGGTGACTAAATGCAGCGGTCCGGCCGATCCTTTTTTCTTTTGACATCGCTCCACCACATCGGCAAGAACAGTATCAGCCAGATGTGCAATGCTGCGTCTTCGGGAGGGATAGCCCAGATTCAGGGTCTGAAATCCCGCCTTCTTCAACCCCCGCTCCAGCTTGCCCATGGACCGACGGGTTCTGGCCAGCCCGTGCAGCAGAAGAACCGTTTCTCTCTCTTCCATCAGCTTCTCCGGCTGCCGAGCAGTTCCCGCACGGGCGCGGGCAGGAATGTCTGCAGACGGGTGGTCACCTCCTGTTCATGGAGCTGCCACCAGGTGCCGAGCAGAACGATTCCAAGGCCGATCAGGGTCAGCGAGATCGGAAAAAACCATGAATCCTTAAAAATCGTTGCCGCCAGGTGACCCAGATATATGCTTATGCCGATTGCGCCGAAAATAACAAACACCCGGCGCAGCAGGACAACCCCGAGAAAAATCAGCCCCAGGTTGATCAGCATGTAACAGAACCGCGACCATTCGCCCGAGGGTTCCATACTTGTCAAACCGCCCCAGAAAGTCATGACCCCGAAGATATAGAGCCAGAATGCGTAATCGGCGGAATTTCTCGAGCGGATATCCACCCACAGGGCCAACAGAACATGGCCGATGCCGAACCAGATCGAGACCAGGGCTGCCAGCGGCCGGTCGATCCGGTTGCCGGTTATCATGGCGCTCAGATCCATGGACATGTACCAGAGGGTGAAGGCGATGGGCATGAGTAGAAAGGGATACCTGTGCTTCCAGGCCATGAGACTGCCCACGACCAGGGTGCCTAATTCCATGAACACCCAGTTCCAGCGGATAAAACGATGGTATTCCCGGTAGGTCAGATCATCGACCCACCAGCCCATGCCCCGCTGCAGGCCGTAGATGGCAAGCGGGGTCAGGGCAACCACAAAGACGGCACAGATTCCGGCCGGCACATGGAGGTTTTTCCGCTTGAAAAAACCAACCAGCTTCAGGCCGGCGGCGACGTAAAGACAGGAAATTATAAAAATCCCCCAGCCTCCGAATGCCTCCCAGCCCAGGTTCATGAACAGGGTCATGGCACCGATGGCCAGCATGCCGCCGAGATAATAAAGAATATGGGTAAAATCGAACCGGGGTCCGGTTGCGGGCAGAGTGCGGATAAATTTTTTAAGTTCCCGGACCTGTTCGGCGCTGAGAATTTCTTTGTCCACGGCCAGTTCAAGTTGTCTTGATGTAATATTCATAAGAGTCTCCTGTTCAATCCCGAACATATTGCTGCAGGCTGCGATAATCGGTCTTTCCGCTGCCGAGCAACGGAATCTCGTCTATCTTCTGCACCCGGCGGATATTATGCAGCGCAGAGAGCCCGGCCGCACGGATCTTTTGATTTGCCTGCTGCCTGGATATTTCTCTGATCGTCAGCAGGACCAGTTCCGGCTGTTCATCCCCACTTGCCACCACCGCCAGCATGGGCTCTGAAGCCTGATCCGCAAAGGCCTGTTCAAGGACCTGTTCAATGGCGGGCAGGGAAATCATCTCGCCGCCCAGCTTGACAAAACGCTTGAGCCGCCCGGCAAAGCTGAGCATTCCCCGAGTATCACGAATCACCAGATCCCCGGTGTCATACCAGTCCTGCCCGTCAACCTGTTTAAAAGGTGAAGGCGCCTCACCAAGATAGCCACCAAAAACATTGGGACCACCCACCAGCAGCCGTCCAGGTACCCCGTCCGCCACCGGTTCCCACGTCTCCGGATGCAGGAGCAGTCCCTCCATGGACGGCAGCAGCCTGCCGATGGTGCCGGGCACGGAATCCTCCGGACTGTTGACCGAGATCACCGGTGCACATTCGGTAACCCCGTACCCCTCGCAGAGAACGGCTTCGGGCGCATGGAGGGCAAGATCGGCAAAAACGTTCTGCGGACATTTTTCAGCCCCGGAAAAGACCAGACGCAGGGATCGCAGCTCGCCATCTTGGGCCTGACGGATCATGTTCTGCAGAAAGGTCGGGGTAGTTATAAAGGTTGTCGCCCCATAAGCGGCGGTCATCTTTGCCAGCTGCCGGCCCTCGGTGGGATTGGCCCAGTACACTGTGCGCATGCCGGTGCAGAGCGGCAGGATCACGGTCCCGGCCAGACCCAGGGAATGAAAAAACGGCAGGACCCCAAGGAGACGGTCGTTTTCCCGCAAAGACAACACCTGATTGAAATCGCGGCCGTTGGACAAAAAATTCTGATGGCTCAGGGGCACGGATTTAGGATGAGTCTCCGAGCCCGAGGTAAAAAGAATTGCCGCGGTATCGGTCACCTGTGCCCGCCGCAGCCCTTTCCAGGATAACCGGCTTCTGACCAGGGCGGTTATTTTGGCAATAAAAGAAAGCTCTTTGGCCAAGTCTTCAAGATAGACCCACTCCACATCCATCTCCTCCAGGGCAACGCCCTGGTTCTCAAGACGGCTGGTAAAGGCCCGGGCGGTAAGAACATGGGTAACTCCGCAATTTTTCAAGCAGTAGTCGGCCTGGCCGGTGCCCGAGGTCCAGTTGACCAGCACCGGTTCCCGGCCGGCAAACATGACCGCCAGATAACTGATCACACCGCTGACCGAGGCGGGCAGCATAATACCGACCCGGGTTCCGGGTATTCTGCGGATTTTCGGGAGCAGGGCAAACAGGGCCATGATGACCTGGCGATAGGTTTTTTCACCACTGATCTGATCGGCAATAATAACCTGGTCCGGGTTGCGGGCGGCCTGGCGGAGAAAAATTTCGGCCACGGTGCTGCCCTCGGGAAAATCGAGGGGGGCGTTACCGGTGTCGGCAGACCAGGCGGTACTGACCGGATCAAGGGAAATCGAGGGTGCATCGGGCATGATCCCGCCTGCTGCCAGAATACAGTCGGCAACGGTCTGCAATCCGTCAAGATGCTCGGCCGGGACCCCGAACTCCTCGCTCAGGTAGACTCCGAACTCCACCAGAATCAAGCTGTCCAGGGCCAGATCCCGGGCCAGACTGTCCTGCTCCCGGATCTGTTCACCCCCGGCCAGGTCCCGGATTTTTTCCAGCACCAGTTCCCGGGTCGAGGCCGGAACGATCGAGGTATCCTGTAACGATTGATACTGTTCAGGTTCGGCCACCTGCTGCACCCCGCCCCGGCCGTGAAAATACGGAACCTGCAGGCGTCGCTGCGGCGTGCTGTTGTAGAACTGTTCAAGATATCTATTCATTTCCATCTTGTCGGCTGTCCGGGGAAAATCGAGGGCCTCGCGCACCTCGATCTCAACCGGTCGGCGTGGCATGAAAAAGATCCCGTTTGCCAGGATTCTCAGGAGATGCTTACGCAGATTGCCAAGCAGGGACGGAACCCCGTTTATCCGGCTGAAACTTGAACCCCAGAGCCCGGTGGTCCGCAACAGAACCACCCGCACATCCTGGACCTGACTGACAATATGGTGGACCGCGGAGTTGGCCCCCAGATCTTCCTTTGGCCCGCGCATCAGGCGACCGGACGGATAGAGGAGTATATTATCACCCTGGTTGAGCCCGTTAATCACCTCCTGCAGACCGGCTTCAACCTGAACCCGGTTATTCCTGCCCCCGGCCGAGAGATCGGGGATGACGACTGTCCGCATCAGACCGACAATCCGCCGGATTACCAGCCGGTTCACCTGGGATTCATCGGCCAGGGGCCGGGGCTGAAAACGGCTGAACAGCCGACTCATGACGATAACCGGGTCAATAAGAGCCGGGTGATTGGGCAGAAAGAGGATCGGCCTGTTATCAGGCTCAATTGCATCAAGCCCTTTAACGGTGACCCGGTAGCGCAGCCGGAGCAGCGCAATGATTATAAAATTAAGTAATCGTGTCATATTTCCCTCCCCGGGGCTGGTGTCACGTCAACGCTGCTCTGACGCATCTCGGACTCTATGCTTACCTGTTTGTTCTTTTCCAGTATTTCTATTTTCCAGCGATTCTCCAAAAAACGAATTCCCGGATGAATCCATGCAGCATTCGCCCTGCTTGGTTACTCCAGATCCTGCATGGAACTTTTGGTGAACCAGAGCAGGATAAAGAGAAAAACACCGACACAGGCCGCAAGCACACCAAGCACAATCAGCGAAGCAGCGGGAAGCAGATACCCATCCATCACCGTAAAAATACGGCCTGAACACCACATCCCGGAAAAGGCCAGAAAATTTGAGGCCGCAATAATTTTTCCCTTGGAATCGGCAGCAGGTCGAATCTGAATAAAAGAGGTAACCGGAATTAAAAAAAGACCGCCAAAAGAACCGGCACCGGCAAGCAGCGTCAACAGCAGCCAGAACGGCACACCGACAACCATTTGCACCAGCAGGCCGGAGGCCGCCATGCAGATTCCCATGCCCAGGGCACCTGGTGCCAGAACATGGATCCAGCATTTATCACTGGTTAACTTTGATGCCGCAAAGGCCCCGACACAGACCCCGACCATCAGGGAAACCGACAGCAGGCTGGTAGCGGATTTGCTGAGACCCAACTGCTGAAGACCAAGGGTGTTGATGACCAGTACGGCCAGCAGGCTGATGAAATAAAAAAAGGTGTCGCCACTAACGGCCAGCAGCAGCAACCGATCTTTACGCAGCTCAACGAGATCACGAATCGATCGCAACGGCCCGGTCCAGGGAAAGGGAATCTTGCCGCCGGTGGCCGGACGGGAGTAGACGCCAAAGGAAGCCAGTACACCAAGAAGAGCAATCAGGACGACACTGCCGGCAACCACCAGGCGCCCAAATGGAATCGTAGTTGCGGCCAGATTGATATCAAGGACAAAACCGGCCAGGGCCATGCCCAGTAAAATAGCCACCGTGGTCACCAGTTTGAGGATAGAGTTGGCGGTGGTGACATACTCTGGCGGGTAGAGTTCGGGGATGGAGCCGTTCAAGGCCGGGCCGAACAGGGTGGACTGCAGCCCCATTAAAAAGACCATGGTCAGGACGCAGGTCCAGTTCAGGGTCAGAATGCCGTAGGCCCCGATGAGCATGGCCGCAAGTTCCAGGAATTTCACTCCGATGACCACTCGCTTTTTGGTGAAACGATCGGCCAGCCAGCCGCCCCAGGCGGAAAACAGGATAAAGGGCAGGGAAAACAGTTCGGTCGCCCTGCCCTGCAGTCCGGCCATGCCCGCTGCCACCGCCAGAAGCAGAACCGCCTGCTTAAAAAAGTTATCGTTAAAACCCCCGAGAAAATAGGTCACGGCCATGGCAATGAATCGCTTTCTGGCCTGTCTGATTTTCTGTTCCATTATTTTCCCCCTGTATCCTCGCCCATGAAATACTGCCAATCCGGGCTCTTTTCATTGTTCGAAGTCTACGCTATCTGTCGTGACTGTGACCTGGTCCCGCAATGCTGGTTTATGAGAATCTGTGCCGGCCTCTGTTATCCCTTATATGTCAAACTGCGTGCCTGAACGAAACGAATCAAACAACCTACTGTATTCACATTAACTTTATCCGGGCACAACCCAAGGCAGAAAACAAAAGTTTGACACTGAGCGTATACATGATATACAATAATGTACATGAGCTCTACATTGTCCGGATCTGAACGAACATTTTTAGACCAGGTTTCCAAATCGATTTTTGCCAACCCCTTTTGCGGAGAACGACACCTTTCCGACTGTCGGCTGACCGGGCTCTCCGAACAGAAGTCGCCAAAAAGCGTGCTCAAGGCTGCAGTCGGCACGGTTCGCTCAAAAGTGGAACAACTGGCCCGGGATAACAGGGCCACCCTCGCCGCCTATCAGGCCGGGGACCGGCAGCACATCGCCAATCTCTTTCTCTTTCACCTGTTCCACGCCTACCTTCCCGAGCTGGACCGACACATTCTGGCCCAACAGGAAACCATGGTGGCCATCCCTCTGCACTGCGGAGAACAGCTGGAAATGGAACTGAAAAAATTTGGCTTTTCCAGACCGGACACGGAGAAATACATCGCCCTCTTCTTTCAGATGCGAAGGGCTTTTTACTTTATCAACACCAGCCTGATCGGCTGCAGTCCCTGCATGGAGGAACTGCGGGCCCGGCTCTGGAACACGGTCTTCACCCACGACATCGGCCTGTACGTTCAAACGCTCTGGAACAGGCTCGAAGACTTCTCAACCCTGCTCCTTGGGAAAACCGGAACCGGCAAAGGGCTGGCCGCTGCCGCCATCGGCCGCTCGGGATTCACCCCCTATACCAGCAAAACCCACCATTTCACCATCAGTTTCACCAGGGCCTTTCTCTCCATCAATCTGTGCCAGTTCCCGGAACAGTTGATCGAGTCTGAGCTGTTCGGCCACGCCCGCGGCTCCTTTACCGGCGCGGTCCGTGACCATGAGGGCATCTTTGCCCGTTCAAGCACCCATGGCGCCGTCTTTCTCGACGAAATCGGCGAGGTCTCCATTCCGACCCAGATCAAACTGCTGCGCATCCTGCAGGAACGCAGATTTTCACCGGTAGGCAGCAGCAAAGAGCATCACTTTGACGGCCGCATCATCGGTGCCACCAATCAGGATCTGGACCGGCTGATGCATACAGGTAAATTCAGGGAAGATTTTTATTTTCGCCTCTGCACGGATGTGCTGACCATCCCGTCACTGAGCCGGAGGATAGCCGAGGACCGGAGAGAACTGCGCCTTCTGAGCAGTCATCTGCTGGGAAAAATTACCGGACAGACCTCTGAATCCCTGCAGGAACAAATGTATACGGAGTTGCGCAAACCGGCTCACCGCGGATACAACTGGCCGGGCAACGTCCGTGAACTGGAACAGGCTATTCGCAGAATTCTCCTGCACGGCACCTTCAGTCGACCGGAAATACCGCGGCGGGAAACAAAGCTGGAAAATAATCTACTCAGGCAGCAGTACAGTGTGGCCGAGTTGACCAGGCGCTACTGCACCCTCCTTTTTGAAAAACACGGCACCCTGCAGGCGGTCGCCCGGATCACCGGCCTGGACAGGCGAACGGTGAAAAAATATATTGAAACAGAATAAGAAAAACGGCCATACCCTGCAGCCATAACAATGACACCGCTTCGCGGATATGAAAACAGCCTGAGAGAACAATAGCCATTCCAATACGTGTCAGAATTCCAGGACGTTTACGCCGCAATGCATTTTCGACCTGCAGATCCGAAAGCCATCAATATCCAAGTCCACCATTCCTCGGAGAACCGGTCAGGTAGCGAAGCTTTGTCGCGTTGCAGCGGCTACAGGATTCGCGCAAAACCGCTGTAAAAAAAATACCCGGAAAAGAGGACCAGAAAAGACGCACAGCAGCCAATCAGCCTCCGGTAAAAAACATCGCTGAAAAACCGCCTTCCCCGGGCCACTCCGAAGGAGATCAGGGTATACCAGGCCAGATCAGCCAGGATGTGGCCAAGGAAGAAAACCATAACCCCGACGATCCCGAAGGTAACCGAATATACAACATAGCCGAGCCCGATAGATGCCCACCACAGGAGCCAGTAAGGATTTGCCAGACTGAACAGGATGCCGGCAAGGACCAGGTTTCTGCTTTTTGTATCACCAGTATCGAAATCGAGGCGAAGACCGGACAGGCTTCTGAGCATGGAAAACCCCATCCACAACAGGAGAGCGCCGCCGACCAGTGATATAAAAATGAAAACATCATTGCGCTGCAGCAGTGGTGCCGCCCCCAGAAGCAGAGCGGTTATCAGCACAAGCTCAAGAAGACCATGCCCAAAAATCATCAGGGGCCCGGCAATGGCTCCCCGGCGCGAGCTCTCGCTCACCGTGACCGTCAGCAGGGGACCGGGCATCAAAGCGCCGGATAATGCTATTAAAAAAGATGTGCAAAATATTGTAATAAGGGCAATTGTCATTTCTGCTCCGTTCAGGCCGACCCGTCAGCCATTCTCGCAGAACTGCAGGGCCTCAGCGGCTATGCGCATGTGTTCTTTTTCAGCCTGGGCAATGGCCAGAAAGGCCTCCGCCATCTTAGGTTCCGTAAAATAATCGGCCATATTACGATACAGATCATAAGCCGCATACTCAATGGTGATGGCCATCTCGATAATATCCAGGCAGGACTCATCGCCGGAGGCATCGAGTATCCGCGTCATCGCCTCAAGGCTCTTTCCGCCCTCTATCACCTCACCGGGCAAAGAGCCGTAGAGCTCTTCAAAGGGTGGCGCCCCGGAGGCCTCCTGCCGGTAGAATGTATAGATCAACCGGGCATGCCCCTCTTCGGCCCTGGCCAGCAGGTCAATAAAACGGGCAAATCCCTGTTCCCGGTGGCGGACAAGTACCTTCGTATAAAAGAGTTCAGCTCCACGTTCCAGGTCCATGGCCTGGAGGAAGATATCCGCCGGATCGCCCTGGAGTGGAAAAATCCGCATCCTGGGGAAATCGGGCAGGGTATAATCATTCCAGGAGAGTATTCCCCCGCTCAAATTGAAAATTTCCGTCTCAAAGTAGGGCCGGGAACCGGCAAACAGGGACGCCACCTGCGACCGTTTGCCCGATCGTCAGTAAAAAATAATATCCCGGTCCAGCGGCAGTTCACTCAGGCGGGCGGACAACTCTCCCACCGGCATAAGACAGGCTCCGGGGATATGGCCTTTCCTATATTCTTTAGGGTTGCGGACATCGACCAGCAGGTAGTCTTCTTCCTTATGCGTCCGCATATATTCACGTAATTCATCGGCCGTAACATTTGTGAACTCTTTTCGTCCCATATCTCCTCCCCGGTCTTCCCGTACATAACATGGGCCAATATTCGACAACTCCCGCATACCCTCGACAATTTTGTCGAAGCAAAATGGTTGCAGGCAGTTTCTTTTCACTAGAAATACCAATAATCCTTGTAAAATCAAGCCATTTCTTTTTCGTCAACCGACTGGCACAGATCATGCTTTTTATGCTATACATATTTTATCAATCTATTTAATGGAGATTGCCGCAATGAACATGCGTAAAATCACTTCCCTCACCATGCTGATTTCTTTTGTCCTGGAGCTGGTGACCAGTGTCATCCTCTATATCGTACCCCAGGGCCGGGTGGCCTACTGGTCGGACTGGCGCCTGTGGGGACTGACCAAAAGCCAGTGGGGCGATCTGCACATCAACCTGGGTATTCTTTTCCTGCTGGCTGCTTTTCTGCACCTGTTCTACAACTGGAAACCCATGATTGCCTATATGAAGAACAAGGCAAAAGAGCTTAAAGTTTTTACCGCTGATTTCAATATCGCTCTGATAGTATCCGTAATAGTTTGCCTCGGCACATTCTTCAACATCCCGCCCATGTCCACAGTGCTGGACTTCAGCGAATCGATCAAGGATGCCGCAGCGAAGCAGTACGGTGAGCCGCCCTATGGCCACGCCGAACTCTCCTCGCTCAAACTCTTTGCCAGGAAAACAGATCTGGATCTGGAGGCTGCTAAAACATTGCTCAACGAGGCCGGTATCAAAGGGGTTGACGATCAGATCACCCTGGGTGAGCTGGCAAAAATCAACCAGACCACTCCCAAGGCGCTCTTTGCAATCATGAACCCGGCCCTGGTCAAAAATGACGGTGAGGGTTCCTTTCCCGACTCACCGCCGTCCGGTTTCGGGCACAAGACCCTGGCTGAAATCTGCTCCACCTATACCCTGAACATACCGACCGTTATCCGTGACCTGGCCGGGAAAGGGATCACGGCCAGACCGGAACAAACCTTTAAAGAAATAGCAGCGGACAATGACACTGATCCGCATGCCCTGTTCGAGGTCCTGCATGGGCTGGTGGTTCAGTAAACACTGTACGCTCTTCTTCTTTCTGCTCCTTGCCGGACTGCCACTTGCGTGTCCGGCCGGGGCCCAGACACTCGTCGGCACAGTTGTGTCTGCGGGAGAGACACAGTTTGTTTTCCGGCAGACACCAAAACAGGGAACAGAGGAGGCGATGCCTGAGATCCAGGTAGTCTTTCTCCCCGCATCCCGGAGAGGGCCGTTTTCAGGCGGACCCGCTTTTCCTCGCTGCGTGCGTAAAGGCAGGACTGTTCGGATCAGCGGCTCTTTTGATCCGGAAAAACACATCTTCCTGGCCCGGACAATACATGGCGTTCCCGGCCCGGGAAAACATCATGATCCCACCGGGGTCCGGGCAAGGCTGGGTCGCTGTCGGCATACTTCGGGATCGCCATGACCAGTTCCAACCCGACAAAAACAACCGGATCTCCCCTCCCCTCCTGGCTCATCAACCTGCTGGGATTCGGCCTGCTGATCACTCTGGTTCTGGCCTCTTTTTTCTATCAGATGCGTGGCATCAATGAAAGTATGAAGAAAAATGTGCTTGATCGTACCCGGATGGTCGCTGCGATCATCGAGCAAAATCTGGCCAATGCCACCCTGGCTCTGACCACCGTTGACAATATGGTTGCCACCTTTCTTCGCGACAAGGCCGATTTCATTGTGTACCTTGACGGGATCGACCCCCTGCAGCCCGAAGAGCTGACGGCCCTGGCCCGGGAAACCGGCCTGCTCGGCATCACTCTGATTCGTCCGGACAACAGCTCAGTCAGCGGTCCGGAGGGCTGGAATCCCGAGCCATTCACCTGCAGTGACAACCCGGACACGCTTCGCTACCTGGGAAACAAAATTCTTTTCCTGCATGACTCCAGCCGGGAAAGCGACGACCTCAGCTGCCTGCTCACCGGTCTTGATGGAACCGCGATCGCAGATTTACGAAAAAACAGCTCTCTGGACACCTTACTGGCTTCACTGTCAAAGCTGCCCGGCATTCGCAGAGTAGAGCTGGTGACGGAACCCTCTGATTCCAAAACTTCATTCGTTCGCTTAATCACCGACAACGGCCAGGCCATTGCCCGAGCCGGATTTCCCATGGGCTCGGGCACCGTTGTCGTCAGTCTGGATGCGCACCGGTTTCTCAAACGCCGGGATGAACTGCGCCGCCAGTTTTTCTTCTTTGCCGGCCTGTTGCTTGTACTGGGCATTTTCTTTTCCTGGCTTCTGTACCGCTTTCAACAGAACAACCTGGACCAGGTCAGGACCTTTGAAAAGGCACTTGCCGGGGAACATGAAGCCGCTGCCCTTGGCCGAACAACCGCCACCATTGCCCATGAGATCCGCAACCCCTTAAATGCTCTCAACATGGGACTGCAGAGGTTGCGTATGGAATCCAGCAACCTGGACCAGGACCAGGAAGAACTCATCTCCGCCATGGGCGAGGCCGTCAAACGCACTTCCGGGATTGTCTCCGAGCTGCAACGCTATACCCGCCCTCTCCAGCCTGCAGACGACACCGTCTATCTTGACCGACAACTCAACCAGATCCTTGCCCTCTATGGCCCGCAGATCAAAAAACAGCGGATTTCACTGCTCGTTGAATCAACCACACCGATTTCCCTGCAGGGAGACAGAGATCTGATCAACGAACTGCTGGAAAACCTGATTAAAAATGCGGTTGAGGCACAACCTGAAGGCGGATATTTACGGATCAGGCTGTCGGAAAAAAATACATCGGTGCAGCTGCGGATTAAAAACAGCGGCTTCCTGCTGGATAGCGACCAGTCCGGACGTATCGGCGAGCCGTATTTTACGACCAAGACCCGGGGAACAGGTCTGGGGCTGGCCCTGAGTCGACGTATCGCCAAAGCGCATGGCGGCACCATGGAGATCATTCCAGATCAAAGCAAAGAAATACTGAGAGTTCTTGTCAGCCTGCCCAAAAAACCTATTGAGTGAGAATACAAAAAATGCATATCCTCATTGTCGATGACGAAAAACTCCAGCGTGACCTGTTGCAGGGATTTCTCAAAAAACAGGGCTTTGATGTGGAATCGGCCGCAGACGGCCAGGAGGCTATGCAGCTGTTCATGGACCGTCCCTTTGAACTGATCCTGCTGGATCACCGGATGCCGGATATGAATGGCGACGAGGTGCTGGCAAAAATCAAGGCAATCAATCCGATGGTGCGTGCCATCATGATCACGGCCTTTGGCGCCGTAGACACCGCGGTACGGGTTATGCAGCTCGGGGCCGATGATTTTCTGGAAAAACCGGTTGACCTGGAAGAACTGCTGGCAAAAATACGGACCATGGAGGATCAGGTTCTTATCCGGGATGATGCCAAAAGAGTGGAAGAAACCATCCTCCTTGATAAACTGCCGGTACGGATGGTTGGTGACAGTAATGCCTTACAGGAGGTCCTCTCCATAATCTCCCGTGCCGCCCCTACTCCCTGGACGGTGCTGATCCATGGCGAAACCGGAACCGGCAAGGAACTTATTGCCCGTCTCCTCCACCTGCTGAGTCCCAAAAAAGACGGGCCTTTTATTGAGCTCAACTGCGGCGCTGTTCCGGAAAGCCTTTTTGAGTCGGAACTGTTCGGGCATGAAAGAGGGGCATTTACCGGGGCCGATAACCGCAGGCGGGGCGTCTTTGAGCAGGCCGACGGGGGCACGCTTTTTCTTGATGAAATCGGGGAACTGCCCCAGGCCATGCAGCCGAAACTGCTGCGGGCCCTGCAGGAAAACAAAATCACCAGAGTCGGTGGTGAGCAGGCCATTGAAGTGGACGTCCGTATTGTGGCCGCCACCAATCGGAATCTCAAAAAGATGGTGGAGGGCGGCACCTTCCGCGAGGATCTGTATTTCCGCCTCAACGTTATTGAGGTTGAGATCCCGCCGCTGCGAAAACGCAAAGAGGATATCGGCGCGCTGGTCGAATTCTTTCTGGAAAAATTCGGGGCCGCCTGCAGCTTTGCCCCCCAGGCCCTGCACCAACTGACCAAGTACAACTTTCCCGGTAATATCCGTGAACTTGAACATATCATTCAGCGAACCATCACCCTGGCCCGATCTTCAAGGATCGGCCAGCGTGACCTGCCCCCGGAAATCCGCAACTTCCGGGGAGAAGACCCGGGCAGCGATCTGAATCAGCGCCTGGCTGAAGTGGAGCGGCAGATGCTGATTGATGCGCTGGAAAGCAATGACTGGGTCCAGACCCGGGCCGCGGAATCCCTTGGCATCAGTGAACGGGTTCTGCGCTACAAGATGGACAAGGCCGGGATCAGCAAAAAACAGCGCTAAAGAATAGAGTCGGATATCATTGTTTTGACCATTCCTGCAATTGTAGTATAGTCGATAACAAGCTCAAACTTCATCAAAAAATAAACAATGACACCGGCTATTTTTTTTATTGTTACAGTCAATCTTGCGCTCGGGGTTGCTGCAGGAGCAGTGATGTATCGTGCCGATTTCTGCGTTGCCGGCACCTTTCGCGATTTTTTTCTGTTCAGGAAAACGGTCATGCTTCGCGCCCTGCTGCTGCTGATCGTTGGAACCATGGTCCTGTTTGAAATTCTTCGCCAACTCAGTTTCCTCCCCCTCTATCCTTTTCCCCTGCTGGGCTCACCTTCTCTGGCCAACGTTGCCGGTGGCATACTTTTCGGCATAGGCATGGTAACGGCCGGCGGATGCGTTGTCGGGACCCTGTACAAGATGGGAGGTGGAAGCGTCATCAGTGCCACCGCCTTTATCGGGCTCATTGCCGGCAGCGGTATATATGCAGAGATCCATCCGTGGTGGAGCGGCATCGTCAAGGAGTTCACCTTTTTCAAGGGCCACCTCACCCTTCCACAGGCAATTGGCTGCAGTCCAGCCCTCATCCTCATACCGCTGATTCTGGTTTCCGTATTTTTTTTCATGCGCTGGCAGAAACAAAATAAATGGCACCTGACCTCGTATGTCGAGGGGTACATTCAACCCTGGAGAGCAGCCCTCTATCTTGCCCTGCTCGGAACACTCTCCTACCTTCTTGTGGGCATGCCTTTCGGGATCACCACTGCCTATGCCAAAGCTGCGGCCTATCTTACAAAACTCGTTGCCCCGGCCCATGTAGCACAAACAGCCTTTTACAAAGCGGTGCCGCTTGACTATTCAGCCCCCATCATCCATGTCCAACTCCTTGGCGGGGCCGGTCCCGTTGTCGATGCCATAACCTATATCCAGTTTCCGCTTATTGTCGGCATTATTCTCGGGGCAATGATCGCCGCCCTCCGACTTGGTGAATTCAAAGTCTATGATCGGGTCCCTGCACGTCAGTACGTCTCAGCTCTTGCAGGAGGCGTTATTCTGGCCCTGGGATCGAGAATGACGCCAGGATGTAATATCTGGCACCTGTTCGGCGGCCTGCCGATCCTGAACATGCAGAGTCTGCTATTTCTGGCCGGCCTCGTCCCCGGATCCTATATCGGCAGCAAGATTCTCGTCCACGTTGTCCTTTCAGCAGGAGCAAAGGCTACACCATGAAAAACAACCAACCTGCAAACATAATTGTTCATGATATCCGGGGACAGATCTGTCCCTCCTGCCTGCTGTACACCCTGCGCGAAATTAACAGACAAAAAGCGGCCTTCAAAGAGGGCAACACCCGGATAATTATTAAAACCGATAACCGGGATGCAACGACTACTATTCCAGATGCCGTCTCAAGTATGGGATATGAGTGCCTGGTTGAGAAAAAAAAGGGCTACTACGAACTGGTAATAGTGCCGCATAGAAAAAAAACAATCCATTGACTGGAAACTGTAAGCTAATGGCAGTAGACAAATACAATACCCTTTCCATTGAAGCCCTGCAGGAACGGCTGCTTCTTGCCGATGAAGAAAACCGCCGTCTTGAGGAAAAGCACAGTGAATCAACAAGGTATATCAGGGACAGGGTTGACCAGCTCCTGAGAGTCATCGGGACAATTCCTCTCAAGCCGGACGAACTTGACGATGAAACCCTGATCGAGCTCGACCCGATCGGCATTATCAGTGATACCTTTGTCCGGATTCTCGAACATCAGAAAGAGACCAACCTTAACCTGGAAACCGCAAAGAATGACATTGAGGCAATATTCAACTCGGTAGGCGAAGGGATCCAGGTCCTCAACACCAGGGGCGAGATAATTGCCTATAATAAAAAGATGAGGAATCTTTTTATTGTCGATGAGCAGGAAGTGCTTGGCAAGCTGTGCAGCGAAACGGTCTGCGGGCGGGAAACCCTTGCAAAAAACTGCCTTTTCAGAATGGTTAGAGACGGAAAAAAGAGCATGCGGATCCGCTCCTGGCAGTGTCGCGACAGGTTTTATGAGATTATCGGAACTCCTGTGTTTGATAACGACGGGGTTTTGCAGCGGGTTGTTATCCTGTACCTGGACATTACCCGAAGAAAAAAATACGAGAAGGCGCTGCGGGACAGTGAGGATCGTTTCCGGGATCTTTTTGAGAATGCCACGGATATGCTGCAGAGCATAGACCCCGATGGAAAGATCCTGCTGGTCAATAAGGCCTGGCGGGAAACCCTGGAATACACAGAGGAAGAGGTGGACGGCCGGAACATATTCGACTTTCTCCACCCTGATTTCAAAGTGGACTGTATGAATAATTTCAAACAGATCCTCCGGGATGGACGGGAGTTTACCTGTCAGACCGTATTCCTGAGCAAAACCGGTAAAGAAATTCATGTGGACGGAAGAATCAACTGCAGGCTGATTGATGGAAAGCCCGTTGTCCTGCGCAGCCTTTACCGTGACGTAACGGAAAAACTGAAAATGGAGGAAGAACTGCGGCGAACCCAGAAACTTGAGTCAATCGGTATCCTGGCCGGCGGCATCGCCCATGACTTCAACAATCTCCTGACCGGGATCCTCGGCAACATACTGCTGGCCCAGCTCAAGGCACCTGAGGGCGATCTGGCCCAACTCTTGAAAAACACTGAAAACGCCGCCCACCGGGCCCAGGAACTGACCAGACAGCTGTTGACGTTTTCCAAGGGCGGGGCTCCGGTCAAGGAAACCGCCTCCGTGATCGATATCGTCAAGGAAGTCGTCTCCTTCACCCTCAGCGGCTCAAATACGAAATGGATCCTGGAGACGGAAGGAACCATCAGCCCTGTTGATGTCGACACCGGTCAATTCAGCCAGGTTATTGAAAACCTGATCATTAACAGTGACCAGTCCATGCCCGATGGCGGAGTCATCACCATCAGAATTCATAATTATACCCGGGATGAACAATCACCAGAGCCCCTTGCCGGATGCAGATACGTTAAGATTGACATCCATGACCAGGGGGTAGGTATTGCCGAGAAATACCTGCCGAGAATATTCGACCCCTATTTTACCACCAAAAAAAGCGGGAGCGGACTCGGCCTTGCCACGGCCTATTCAACAATCCGCAGGCACAAGGGATTACTCACCGTTTATTCCGAGCCGGGCCAAGGTACGACCATGAGCATCTACCTGCCGGCGTCGAAGGGAGAACTACCCACAGATCAAACTGCTGCTCCGGAGATGCCGAGGGGGAGCGGTAAAATACTCATCATGGATGATGACGAGGTGGTGCGGCAGGTCGGGACGAAAATGTTGAATCTACTGGGCTATGAAGTGGTCGAATCAAGGGATGGTGAGGAAGCCCTGGAAAAATATCGGCAGGCACTACAGTCCCGCACACCGTTTGATCTGGTCATTCTCGATCTGACTGTTCCCGGAGGAATGGGCGGCAAGGAGACCATCGCCGGACTCCGGGAAATGGATCCGGAGGTAAAGGCCATTGTATCCAGCGGCTATAGCCATGACCCGATCATGGCCGACTTTCGCAACTACGGATTTTCAGGAGTAATCCCCAAGCCATACTCTTTTGAAAAGCTGGGCTCAACAGTCCGTTCACTTATCTCAAGCAAAGGATAACATCGCGGCTTCCGCCGAATCATGGAACTCAACGCATTCATCCTGAATTCGTTGGCCTCATCAACCCTTTGGCTGTTCAACAGCAATATAATCGCCCTGTTGCCGATTTACCCCCTTTCGCTGTGCAGGGAATCCCGTAACCTGCCCCGCCAGGCTCTTTTTCCCCTGGGATAGGAAAAGTTCAGCGTGTCTCGTCCAACCCCTACCCTGAGCCCTTTGCTCAGGTGGAGCTCACTGCCGGTTCGTCCCGAGATGCCCGCCTGGAGGATGGACATAATATGTTCATAGCGCGCTGAACTGCCGAGTTTCCACAGCAGTTGTTCTACCAGCCGGCGCTGCAGGCAGGGATGGAGAACTGAAAAAGCGGTTCGATCCAGGACATGGATTTCATCTCCTTCCGTCCCGGCTTCCACCCTCATCACCTGCGGCCAGATCTCCCTGATCCGGATTTCAAGATAGTCCTCATCTTCACTCAGATTTGCAGCCGTTTTCAGCATGGCCTTACGGATTCCGGGGTCAAAATCGCCCTCAAGCAGCGGCAGCAGGATATGTCGAATTCGATTACGTACAAACCTGAGATCATCGTTGCTGGAATCATGACAAAAGGCGATATCGTGATGATCAAGATACTCCAGGATTCGTTCTTTTGAAGTGGCCAGCAGGGGCCGGATGACATCCCTGTTCAGCAGGCGCATCCCGGCAAGCCCCTTACGACCGCTGCCGCGCAACAGGCGTAAAAGCAGTTCTTCGACCTGGTCATCGGCGGTATGGGCAACAGCTATCCGTGAGGCCCCATGTCTTTGGGCACACCTCCGCAGAGCACGATAACGAAGCTGGCGGGCGGCGTGTTCTATGGACATTCTGCTTGACCGCACAAGGTCCATGGTGTCCACCGGCACGCGTTCACAGTCCAGCTTTAACCCGGCTGCAGCAGTTTGAACGTATGCCCATTCAGCAGATGTTTCATCCGGGCGCAGTCCATGGTCTACATACACGGCAACAGGAACATATTGTAATTCTTTGCGTAAAAAAGCCAGAATGTGCAGCATGGCCATGGAATCGGGGCCGCCTGACACCGCGACAATCAGCGAACCTCCCGCCTCAACCAGGCGATAGTTCAACAGGATTCGCTTGATGTCAAACTCAAGAACACTCATTATTGATGGAACGAAAAAAATACATTATGATGGAGGACCAGAGGAGAAAACAAGATGAGAACTTTCGGTCGAGAACAACAGAGAACTGAACAATGAAGGGCGAAGAGTATTTACAATCCATACTGGACCATCTCCACAAGGCCTACATGCTGGACGATGAAAAAATCAAGGATGTTCTGCCACGTTTTCTCGACACCCTGGTGGCTCACCTGAACAACCTGCAACGCCCTCTGCAGGCAAACGACCTGCCGGAACTGGGCAGGGCCGGACACACCCTGAAAGGCGCCCTGCTCAACCTTGGCCTGCTTGAGCTGGCAGACATCGCCTACTCCATTGAACAACAGTGTAAGATCGAAGACTCAACAGCCGATTATCAGGTTATGGTCCAGCAGCTGCAACAAGAGATCAGCTCTTTTGTCGTGCGCTGATCAGGCGTTGCCGGATCCTGCCGTCAGTTCTCGTCCTTAACTTCTAAAAAACCAAAGAATCTTGCTGCGTAGTACAGGACAACAAGAAAAAGCATCCCTCCGACAAGCCCATCAATGGTTCGCTCAAGTGCGGTAGCCATTCCTGCTTCCACACGGATATTTATCACATACCAGATGAAAACGACGGCAATCCACCAGGGAGAAAGATTTTTTTTATTCTGCATAGCCTGTGCTCCTTAAAGCTATAAATCTACAACAGCGCCGGACATGGATTCAAGGGGTGGTTATGTATCCCTGACCGTAACCGTTCACCAAATAGCAACTAAGCTTGATAAACCCATACTTGTAAACGTTTACCAATGCTCCATATTCGTCTAGATAAGCGTAGACTTCGAGCAGGCCGACGAATCTATAGCCTGCCTATGTGAGGAGGGCCTGATCGAACAAAGAGGGGGTGCTGGTGAACGCTTACCCCTGACCCATGTCCGAGTCAACCTCCAACTAGTCGCTCCCCTTGAACTCTGCAACCAGCGCTTGAATCGAGGCCTTGGCATCACCAAAATACATTCTGGTATTGGGCCGAAAAAACAGGGCATTCTGGATACCGGCAAATCCCGGGTTCATGGAACGTTTGAGTACAATAACCGTTTTGGCGTTAAAGGTTTCAATAATCGGCATCCCGTAAATCGGACTGGACTCATCCTCAATCGCCGCCGGATTGACGACATCATTGGCCCCGATAACCACACAGACATCCACCGAATCCATCCGGGGATTGATTTCATCCATCTCCACCAGCTGGTCATAGGGCACATTGGCCTCGGCCAGTAGCACATTCATATGACCGGGCATTCGACCAGCCACCGGATGAATGGCATAGGAAACCTCGGTGTCGTTGGCCTCCAGCAGATCGCCGAGTTCACGGGTGACATGCTGGGCCTGGGCAACGGCAAGACCATAACCGGGAACAAAGGCCACCGAATCGGCGGCCTCAAGGATGTAATAGACATCCTCGGCAGTGGCAGGACGAATCTCGCCCTCAGGGCCATCGCCGCTGGTAGCCTGGACAGCGGAGCCGAAACCGGAAAAGAGCACATTGGCCAGTGACCGGTTCATGGCCTTGCACATGATGTTGGTCAGAATCATTCCGGAGGCACCAACCAGGGAGCCGGCAACAATCAGAATATTGTTGGAGAGAACAAAACCGGCGGCGCAGGCGGCCAGACCGGAATAGCTGTTTAACAGTGAGATAACCACCGGCATGTCGGCCCCGCCGATGGGCAGTGTGGACGTAACACCAAAGCCAAGGGCGACCAGGACGATAACAATAAAAAAGATATATCCCCAGCCCGAGGCCGGATTCAGGCTGAACAGGACGGCCGCACCAACAGCAGTTGCCAGGATAACCGCATTAATCAGATGCTGTCCCTTGAAGACTACAGCCTTCTGACTGATTTTGCCGCTGAGCTTACCAAAGGCAACCATGGAGCCGGTAAAAGTCACCCCGCCGATAAAAGCGGACAGAAAGGCGACGATGGCGATAAAAACGGACATCTCCGGTTTCTGATGATACTCGCCCCAGGCAAGAAGCAGACTGGAAATACCGCCGAACCCGTTAAAAAGGGCGACCATTTCAGGCATCTCGGTCATCTCCACCTTGAGGGCGGCAAACAGACCGATACCGGTTCCAATCGCCATGCCGAGAAAAATCCAACCGTAGGACAGACCGGAGGCCAGAAGGGTAACAACAATGGCCAGCAGCATCCCCAGGGCGGAGAGCAGATTCCCGCGCCGGGCAGTGGCCGGAGAGCTCAGCATCTTCAGGCCGAATATGAAAAGTGCCGCCGAAATGACGTACACAAAGTTGATATTGATCAAACTCATTTCTTGCCTCCATCATCTTTCTTCTTAAACATCTCCAGCATTCTGTTGGTTACCGCATAGCCGCCGACCACGTTGATGGTGGCAAAAACAACGGCCAGGGTACTCAAAAAGATGGCGAATCCAAGATGTTCGGTTTTCAAAGAGGCCAGGGCGCCGATCAGGGTAATACCGGAAATGGCATTTGATCCGGACATGAGCGGGGTATGCAAGGTTGAGGGTACCTTGGAAATCAGCTCAAAACCGAGAAAAATTGCCAGTACAAAGACAAATGTTAAATATACCGCGTCCATTTAATTCCTCACTTTTTCATGATGCTCTTATACATCTCGCTGAACAGAGCGCCATTATGGGTAATCAGTGCGCCCTGAATGATTTCATCCTCAAGATCAAGGTTGAATTTCTTTGCCTCTTTGTTCCAGAAATGATCGATGAAATTGCCCAGGTTGGACGAGTACATCTGGCTGGCGGTAATGGCTACCCGGCCGGGCAGATTGCCCAGGCCGACGACCTTTACACCTTCGACCTCTACTATCTTGTCGACCTCGGACCCTTCAACGTTGCCGCCGGTCTCAACCGCCATATCAACAATAACACTGCCCGGAGCCATACCGGCAATCATCGGCCGGTCAATGATCCGCGGGGCCGGACGGCCAAAGAGCTGAGCCGTAGTAATCACGATATCCGACTGGGCACAGGCCTTGGCCATGCCCTCTTTCTGCATCTGCATCTGTTCCGGGGTCAGTTCCTTGGCATAGCCGTCCTTGGTCTGCCCGGTTTCACCGAGATCGACCTTGACGAATTTTGCTCCCAGCGACTTGACCTGCTCTTCAACCACCGGTCGGGTATCAAAGGCCTCGACCCGGGCGCCAAGCCTGCGCGCGGTTGCAATGGCCTGGAGGCCGGCTACCCCGACCCCGATAATAAAGACCCGGGAAGGCTTGATCGTTCCAGCAGGAGTGGTCATCATCGGCAGGACCTTATCCAACTGGTCGGCCCCGACAATTACCGAGGCATACCCGCCAAGATTGGCCTGTGAGCTGAGCACATCCATTTTCTGAGCAATGGTTGTCCGGGGAATCATCTCCAGGCTGATGGTGGAAATTCCGCTTTCGGTCATTTTGTCGACCAGCTCAACCTCATTAAAGGGATCGAGATAACTTACATGGATACATCCCCTGCGCATCAACTCGATTTCCTCAATCGGCGGCTTGCGCAACCGCAGGACGATATCCGCGCTTTTCAGCATATCTTGACGGGAGGTCCCGATTTTTGCCCCGATCTCGGTATATGCAGAGTCCTCGTAGCGGCAGGCCAGGCCGAGACCACTCTCGACCTCAAGCTCGGCTCCAAGTTTGACCAGCTTCTCTACAGTCGGCGGTATCAGGGGAACCCGTGTTTCCCCTTCATGGGTTTCTTTCATGACCGCAATTTTCATAAACCAACTCCTTGTTGTGGAATACTGCAGGATAAAACCTACATGTACATGATGAACGCTTTTCTGTACATCGCTCAACCCTGATGGACTCGTAAAAAGTCGAAAACGCCATTTGCACAGTATGGAGTTACAAGATGTTACGAACTATCCGCCGTCGGTGGCGGGGCTTTTTACGACACCGACAAACCTGACGGACCTGTGGAATATCACCGGCCGGCTGCTGAATGACGATTCAGATTTTATACATCTTAAACCATTAAATTGTCAACCTAAATTGAAGGTTTTTCATTGACACCCGGTTGATTCACACAAGTTTCGACAATAACCGTTCGTGGATGTCATCAAAACCGCCGTTGGAGAGAATGGCCATGATATCACCGGCCCGGGCTTGATCAACAAGAAATTCAAGAATGGTTTCCGTATCCGGAAAATAATGGGCGTCAATATGTCGGCTGCGGAGATCCTGTACCAGGCGGGCGGAGGAAAACTGCTCGGAGCTCGGCACATCAGCAAGAGGGACATGCTCGCGGACAACAACCAGGTCACTGCCGTCAAAGGAGTCGGCATAACGCTCCTGGAATATGGCCCTGCGGCTGGAGTTGGTCCGGGGCTCAAAAACAACAATCAGCCGCCGCTCGGGCCAGGC
Organism: Deltaproteobacteria bacterium; assembly: GCA_024280455.1. Taxonomy (GTDB): domain Bacteria; phylum Desulfobacterota; class Desulfobulbia; order Desulfobulbales; family Desulfobulbaceae; genus DRLX01. Next base: position 26,242 of record JAJRQC010000133.1, read on the forward strand.
AAGACGCAGGGCGCGCACCGTTTCACGAACCGCGGTCGGATGGTGGGCAAAGTCGTCAATCACGGTAATGCCGTTGACCTCACCCCGGATCTGCTGGCGTCGCTTAACGCCTTCAAAGGTAGCCAGCCCGTTCTGGATGTCCGCCACTGAAAAACCGAGATGATCCATCAGGGCCACAACCGCTGTTCCGTTGAGTCCATTATGCAGACCCGGCAGCGGCAGAGTAAAGTTCCCCAGTTTTGTCCCCTGTTTATACACGGAAAATCCGGTGTCCAGCCCATCAACCTGTAAATCAGCTATCCGGTATATGTTTTTTCCACCGACGCCATAGGACAACACCGGACAGGATGCACGAGCGGCAATTTCGGCCACAACCGGATCATCCATACAGGCAACCAGAGAACCATCCTTTGGAATCAGGTCAACAAATTCGGCAAACGAGGCCTTGATCGCCTCCAGGTCCGGGAAGATATCGGCATGATCAAATTCGATGGAGGTGAGAATCGCATAGCGGGGCCGGTAGTGGAGGAATTTTGACACCTTGTTGAAAAAAGCGGTGTCATATTCATCCCCCTCAACCACGAAATAATCGCCTCTGCCAATACGATAATTTGTACCGAATGCCTCGACAATACCGCCGATCATAAATCCCGGCGAGTCCCCGGCCCGATACAGGGCCGTGGCCAGCAGTGAGGAAGTTGTGGTTTTACCATGGGTACCGGCAACAACCAGCGGCAGGTGATGGGCAAGGAAAAAATGGCCAAGGGCCTGGGGCATGGAAACATAGGGGATATGCAGATCCGCCAGGGCAACTGCCTCGGGATTCACCGCCCTGATCACGTTGCCGACCACCACCAGATCCGGAACCGGATCAAGGTTTTTGGGGCCGTATCCTGCCATGACCTCGATTTCCAACCCGGCAAGAAAATCCGACATCGGCGGATAGACATTTTCATCCGAGCCGGTTACCCGGAAGCCCTGTTCTTTCAGCATTCCGGCCAGGGCCGCCATCCCGGTCCCGCAGATTCCCATGATATGGATATGACTGCAGGGATCCGGAACTCGGTTCAGAGTCGGATCTACAACACAATCAATCATTGTCCTCAGAACGAACCGTCCGTTTAACGGTTGAATAGACCCGCTCAAAGGTCTCTTCAAAATTGGCCGGGGTCAGGCGACCAGCTTCAATAAATTTAACCACGATCTCCTTGCTTACCTTGAAAATAGCCTCATCGGTGACCGGGCGATTATACTGCTGCAAGGCGTCAGCCTTTTCCTTACCCATGCATGACCTCCTGACTCCATAAAAAAATCCCCCTGCTACAGGAAGAAGGCCAATTCTTAACCAAGAGTAACAGGGGGTCTCATCTCACACGGAAAAAACCTCGTCGGCACTCCCCGGAAGATTTTTTTAATCTCTTTTTCTTATCGCACTTTGCAGTCCTGTCCGCTTGTCATCAATACTTGGTCAACTCCTGATAATCGATGGCCTCAGCATAGGCGACAAGATCAGCCTGCTCCACCTGATTACCCTTGATGGTCACCATGAAGCGACCGGCAACGACAATATTGATATCACCACTGCGATTGGAGCCGTTATACTTAATGATGGCCCGCTGTCCCTTGATGGTGTTCAGGTTACCGCCGCCGGCCCCTGCAAACATAGGATTGTTGAGCATCATCAGTACCGACTGCAACACCGGGGAATCAGAAATAATTTCCACATTGACCGAAGAAGCCCCCTTGGTATATTCCCGGCCCACCGTCACTCCACCGCCGAAGACCGCCGTCCCCATAGCCTGGGAACTGGCTTCCCCCGCCTGCCAGCCGGCAAGGGGTTCCGGCAGCAGTTCCTTCATTTTCTCACTTTTCTTCTGCCTGACCAGCTGTGCTGCATAATCCAGATTGGAGGCGGCACCGGCAAAATCACCCTTGTTGTACTGTTTAATTGCCTGGTCAATGGTGGTCAACACATCATCTTCAGCTGCCTGAAGCGGATGCTGAAGAACAAGTGAACAGAGAACGATCAGAAGGCCTTGGAAAAAATATTTCATTGAATGATAGGTATAAATAATAATAGGAATGTCCCATATCGGGACACAGTACATACTTGGTAAAAAAAACTGAGAACCTGTATACTCCTCTTCATACCAATTGGGATTTTTCATGTCAAGAGCCCAAAGAGTGCAAACAAGCAACAACTTAATATCACATAACTTTCTTTTTTCATCGACCTTGACGCAAAAAGCAGACGACAACGCGCAAAAGATGCGGTAATTTATCCCTGTCACACCGTAACAGGATTGCTCGACTGTCCCCTGGTACGGAATTCTAAACCGGACGGTATACAGTGTAAAACTATCCTGAATCCGTGACGGAAAACAGATCTGCAATACACCATACATGCTTGACCCGTTAAAGAAAAAACTTAAGCCCATACCCTCTCTTCAGGAAGTTCGAGGCGTGCAACTCCCAGCCGAATTAACCTTTATCCAGCTGGTGGTCACCGGGCCTCCGGGAGCGGGCAAGACCCATTATATCAACAAAATTCACGGATGGCCCAATGAGGGATATCTTGATCTGTCCCGTAAGGGCTGGTGGAAAGATCGCGCCCTGACATATCGACCCCGGGAAGTACATCTCGGCTTTCCATTTGTCGGCTGTGCGGAAGGGCTGACCGTATTTGACAAAGAGTGGCTTGAGGCGTCCAAGCCCCTGGAGCTTGAACTGGAGCGTATTCAAATTCCACCGGTAAGTCGTCACATATTCCAGACCGACTGGCGCAACCGTTATATCTTTGAATTTCTACTGCCTCCTGCAGAAACCATCCTCAAACAAAGACAGTCCCGCCACAGTGAAGGATATTTCCCGGTAGACAAAAATCTCTCGCTGGACATTGTTGAACGGCAGCTGGACATCTACCAGCAGGTTGTCCTCTACCTGCACCGGAAGAAGATGCAGGTCTATGTCAGGCAAAGCCTGGATCAGCCCCCCATGTGCATTGTGGAAAAAAAGATCCCGGTGTACCTAGATGGCTTTCTCCGGAATCACGCCCTAAACCCAGCCTGACCACGGTGGCCGGCTGGAAATGGCTGCTTCTCCGCCGATATCCCATCAACTGGTTTACCCCGTCCGACCAGTGGCAGCAACTGATAAAGGAAAGCCGGGTTGCCTATGACGGCAAGCCCCTTGAGCTGAAACTTGGCAAACAGCGCCTCCGCTTTTATCCGGAAATCCCTTTTGGAATTCGTAAAAAACACCTCCGCAAAAACTGGCTGGTCACTGCACCCTCCACCTACGGCTCCAACCTCTGCGGTTTTGCCCGAATCCGAGTTGGTGATACGGTCATGATCGGCCGGGCCAATAAAAAGTATAAAAACCTGTTCAACCTTCCTAAAAGTGTCGGCAAAAGGCATGTCAGCATCACAAATGAACGGGGAGATCTCATCATTACGCCGCTGGATGACCACAGACAGGTTGAAATCATCCGCTTTGAAGACTGTGACCGAAAAGAGCGTATTGAAACCAGGCGTTATGAAGCGCTCAGACAGATCCGTTTGCTGTATGGCGGCCCGTTAACAATACTGCCGAAGGAAAATGCACTGAACCTGCTGCAATCGGTCAACGAAATTCTTAAACAGGAACCCTGTCGGCCAAAAGATGACTCCGGGCTGCCGGGAGGCCTGGTTGAACTGCCGGAGAACATAGCTCCCATTATTGTCGGCGACCTCCATGGCCAGGTCAACAACCTGCTCAAAATCTTAAGTGAAAATAAATTTCTTGATGGTATTGAAAGTGAGTGCGCCGCTCTGATTATTCTCGGTGATGCGGTTCACTCCGAAATCCCCGGTGAAATGGAGGAGATGGACAGCTCCATCCTGATCATGGATCTTATCCTGAGCCTGAAAAAGCGGTTCCCGGCCAATGTTTTTTACCTGCGAGGCAACCACGACAGCTTCAACCCCAGCATCTGTAAAAACAGTATCTGCCAGGGAAGCCTGCTGCGCAGGCGTCTTATCGAGCTTCGCGGCAGTGAATACGTTTCCGCAATGGAAACCTTTTATGACCTTCTCCCTCTGGTTATACAATCCGATGACTTTGTCGCCTGTCATGCAGGACCACCCAGAAAGAAAACAAACCGATCGGAACTGATCAACATACGAACTTTCCCGGAAACCGCCCAGGATATCACCAACAGTCGCCTGAAACGTTCCAATTATTTTGCCGGATACGGCAAGGCCGATGTCAAACGTTTCCGCAAAAGTCTGAACCTGCCCAAGCGCACACCGTTTATCGTCGGCCATACACCCCTGCATTCAGCGGGCAGCATATGGAGCGATGTCGGCGATATAAAGAATCACCATATTATTTACAGCGGCCGTCCGGAGGGCCCAAGCCTGTTTGTTGAAATCAACAATCGTATAATTCCGATTTCCTATCCGGCCGAACCCCTCATAAATATTATTGGTGAAATGGATCAAGTCGATTAGGTAGTGCTTGACATATTTTTTTTGTATAATTTGAACCCGTGAGCGGTCACCTGTGCCGCGGGGTGACTGCCGGCTACAACATAATAACACTGCAAACGTTAATTTATTCATCTGCCTGCAAGGCGTTACACGATAATATAATCGTTTTCCGTCATGGGTTCAGGTATAAGGCAGAATCCAAATCAAATATAGACCGACCTGAAGTTCAGGTCAAAATCCGGGACCACGAAAAGAGGAGGTTTTTCAACCATGGCCATAAAGTCAACAAGTCCGCTGTCCGGGCTCTTGAGGAAATCGCCGTTTAAACCGATTCAGGAGCATATGCGAAAGGTATTCTCCTGCGTCTGCCTGCTCCCTCCCCTGTTTGATGCGCTCTACCGCAACAAGCAGGAGCAGGTTGCCGACTTTGCCGACCAGATAGATCGGGTTGAAACCGAGGCGGATAAGCTGAAAAGTGAATTTCGGCTGCATATGCCAAAAACTCTTTTCCTTCCCGTGGATCGCCGTGACCTGTTAACCCTGCTTCGGGACCAGGACGCCCTTGCCGATAACACAGAGAAAATCAGTCAAATTCTAACCAGCAGGATCATGGTGGTTCCCGAAGAGATCAAGGAGCTGCTTGATGAACTCCTTGAAGCTACCATGGAAATCAGCTCGGAGGCAAAACTCATGATCGAAGAACTCGACGAGCTGGTTCAGGTGGGTTTTGGCGGCAGAGAGTATGACAAAGTCATCAAGATGATTGCAGGGGTCAGAAGAGGTGAACATAACATCGATAAGATCCTGCACAAGATCAAGCGAAAGCTTTTTTCCATTGAGGATACACTCAACCCGGTTTCCGTCATGTTCTGGTACCAGATCATTGAACACCTGGGTGATATATCCAACCAGGCGGAAAATATGTCCGATCGTTTACTCTTATTTTTATCTAAATAATCAGCATGGTCGCATCAGGTCAACCGACCGCGACAAATAAACGAACCCGGGTTTTCAGCGTGTTACGCTGAGAAAATACAAAATTTTTATCTAATTCAAAGGGAATCCCATGGAAATCATAGCAGCTTACGGAACAATTTTGATGATCCTGGCTGTAATTTTCGGTCTGTTTATGACCTGGGGCGTTGGCGCAAATGATCTGGCCAACGCCATGGGCACCTCGGTTGGGGCCGGAGCAGTTACCGTCAAGCAGGCCGTTGCGATTGCAATTGTTTTCGAGTTTGCCGGTGCGGTTCTCGCCGGTGGCAATGTCACTAAAACCATTCGCAAGGGCATCATTGACCCTACCGACATCATTGCCAACCCGGAAATCCTTGTTTACGGTATGCTTGCCGCCCTGCTCGCGGCTGCAGTATGGCTGATGATTGCCTCAGTTAAGGGATGGCCAGTGTCCACGACCCATTCCATTGTCGGGGCGTTGGTGGGTTTTGCTCTGGTCGGGATCGGTCCAAGTGCGATCAACTGGTTAAAAATAGGGAAAATCGTTGCCAGCTGGGTCATTTCCCCGGCAATTGGCGGTACTCTTGCCTTTCTCCTGGTCATGAGTACCCGAAGGCTTATTTTCGACACGGAAAACCCACTGAAAAACGCCAAGCGATATGCCCCTGCCTATATTTTTCTTGTTGGTTTTGTCATCTCCCTGGTCACCCTCTTCAAGGGATTAAAACATCTGAACATTGATCTTTCAGCAGCGCAAAGTTTTGCTATTGCAATCTGTATCGGTCTGCTGACCGGGTTTGTCGGCTGGCTATTTGTAAGAAAAGTCAAAGAGGATGTAGAGGCGGACAGGGAGTTTCACTTTGCCAGTGTTGAAAAGGTTTTCACCCCCATGATGCTCTTTACCGCCTGCTCCATGGCTTTTGCTCATGGGTCAAATGACGTCGCCAACGGTATCGGTCCATTGGCAGCGGTTATAAGTATTGTCACGTCCGGGGGCGAGGTTATGCAGACGTCCAAGATGCCGTCCTGGATCCTGGTAGTCGGCGGGGCCGGTATCGTGACTGGACTTATAACCCTGGGTTATCGCGTCATGCTGACGGTGGGCACAAAAATTACCGAATTAACCCCCTCGCGCGGATTCTGTGCTGAACTCGCAGCCGCCAGTACCGTTGTCCTGGCCTCACGGACCGGACTCCCGGTCTCGACAACCCACATCCTCGTCGGTTCGGTGCTTGGCGTCGGCCTGGCCCGCGGAATCGGCGCCCTTGACCTGCGGGTGGTGATGAACATCATTATCTCATGGCTGGTGACTCTGCCGGCTGGAGCAATCCTGGCCATGGGATTTTTCTTTTTTCTCAAGGGAATTTTCGGCTGAACCAGCCATACCTCCCGGAACACAGCGACAATGAAAATACGCAGACATCATTTTGAATCCATTTTCGTTTTTTCGTCATCACACGATCTTTTTTCTTATCAACCCGGCGGCCTTTCTTTTCGTCATCCCCGCGATCTTTCAGGCGGGGATCCAGGCCCCCCGGACCGATCATGATATTTTCCAGAATGGTCAACAAGTACCTCGGCCACGACGGAAGCCAAAACCCATGGTCTATGCTCACCAGAACACTCTTTTTTAAAAAATCATGTCACCGTCTCCAGCACTGCCAGCTTCAACCACAACAGAACTTGAATCCATTGTAACCCAGCCCATGGAATACAATCTTGTATTAAAAACCTGGTTCAAGCCCCAAACACTTAAAAAAGCGCTTGCCCTGCTCCACAAAAAACAGGCCCATCACTTTCTCTTTTTTCGCCATGCCGCCGCCCTGGTCTGTGAAGACGATATCACGGCCATGGTCAACATTGTCACAGGTACGGGCAAACATAAATTTGTCTTTCGTGACGGATGGTGCAGCCAGTGTGTGGCCGGAAAAACAGGACAACACTGCCACCATGTTGCGGCTTTGGCCATGCTGTGCCTCTGTGAATATGAAAAAAAGAACAGGCTGCAACCGGTTACCATGGCCTTTGCCGACAGTCACTGGCAAAAAATCGGACACTATCTCAGTGAACGACTGAAACCCGGGCAAACCACCATCACCTGGCATGAAAATGCAGACCACATGCGTCTATCCGTTCTACAGGAATCCGGGCTTTCCCTGCAAGTCCGCCTGCATAGTGAGGCTGCGGCAGAACTGCAAGGACTGGGCATTACCGATAAAAACAAGCCACCGGCAAAACAGAAGGATATCCTTGTACCACTTGCACAAGAGCTCGCGCAGAAAACCGCCACGGAAAATGAACGGGCGTTGCTTCAACGAGGCAGCACCTCCAAACAAATGCACAATGATCAGTCATGCTGGATGTGGCTGGCCCGTTTCCTTTTTCTACACCTGCCTGCTGAAGACATCTCCCTTTCCCTTCATGATTCAGGCCGATTTATGCTCCGTCCTTCCGGACAAACGGAGCTGTTTGAGCTCCTTCTTGCCCGCCATCACAGCTGGGAACTACTGCGTCAACTGGATCCGGAGTCGTACGGGTTCTGCCTCCTGCCGCCGGCCCAACAGTTCAACCGGGTTCAATTCAATGACGACGGCAATACTATCGTGGTTGAAAACCGGTGCCGACTTAGTGATGGGACAAGGCATAATCTGGCAACTCTTGAAAAGCAGCGTTACGGCAGCCGTTATTTTCTGAATAATTCATTTTTCACTCTGGCGCCTGTGCCACCTGAAGAACGCATTGATGAAGAGGAAAAAAAAGTGTTGTCTCTTTTTTCTCTGCCGGCTCTAACCGAAAAAAAAAACCACCGGTTTTACGGTCTCCTCCAATGCGATCCCCGATTTTCTCAAACGCAACAAACAGGCTCTGCGGGCTGATCGCCATCAGGTTGAAACGGGAATTCTAGAGTTGAAAGTGGTCAACGAGCCGGAATCACTACAGCTGACCGACTTTCAGGAGGACGTAGACTGGTGCTACCTGGCAGGATATTACGAGCTGGGCAACCAGCAAATTGATTTTACCGATATTCTCGAGGCAACTGCCGACAAACAGCAATATATTGCCGGCCGTCAATGGTTTGATCTCCATAACTCACCGCTTGAATGGTTTCACAACCTGGGAAGCGAGCGATTAGCCGAAAACGGGCTGATTAAACTCACCCGCTCGGAACTCCTCCTGCTCGGCAGTCAGGTTTCCACCCTGAATACGGATGTACAGAAAAAACAACAGGGGCGAATGCTGTCCTTCCTCCTGGGCAAGGAAAAGGACGAAGACGCGCCACCGCTGGATGCCGAACAGTGCAACCACCTTCGCGACTATCAAGTAAATGGGGTTAACTGGCTGTTCAGACTGCACAGACACGGTTTGGGCGGCATCCTGGCCGATGACATGGGCCTGGGCAAGACCCACCAGGCACTGGCAATAATTGACCTGACGGCTGAAGAATCAGACCGCTTTCTGATTGTCTGCCCGGCTGCTGTGCTCTATCACTGGCCGGAAAAGCAACAGACCTTTTTTCCCCACCTGAGCATGAGCGTCTATCATGGGCCACAACGTGACCTGAAACAAGCGCTGGCAAGCCGAATAATCGTGACGACCTATGGCATTCTGCGTCAGGATATCGACGAGCTCGGACTGATAAAATTCAAGCTGGTCATCTTTGATGAGATGCATCACTTAAAGAACAAGAAAACATCAACCTTTAAGGCGGCGGGACTGTTACTCGCCGGGACCACATTCGGTCTGACCGGTACCCCGGTGGAAAACAACATCCAGGAGCTGGAAACCCTGCTCACCATCTGCCTGCCTGACCTTTTTCTATCTTCCCGGATCCACCATATGTTCAAGGGTGCCGAGACCAGCGAAGAGCGGCAAATGGTGCAGCGTATCGTTGCCCCCTTTATCCTGCGCCGTACCAGAAAGCAGGTACTGAAGGAACTTCCCGCACTCAGCGAAGATATCCGGCTTTGCGAACTCAGCGATGACCAGGTCGCCGCGTATCGGCAGGCCGTGGAACAGGCAACCGAGGTCGTCGATGAGCTAATGGGTGAGGCCCCCTTATCAAATTACACCCATATTCTGACCACGATTATCCGGCTCAAGCAGATCTGCAATCATCTCTGCCAGCTTGAACAGTGTACGGATTGGACAATGTACCGAAGCGGAAAATGGGACGAATTTACCCGTCTGCTCCGGCAATGCCTGCAATCAAAATTGAAAGTTGTGGTCTTCAGCCAGTTCACCACCATGCTCGATATCATTGAGGCCTGGCTCCATGACAAAAAAATTGATCACGTCAGCCTGCGCGGCAAGGTCAGCGCCAAGGAACGAAGCAAACGCATTAAACGATTTAACGGGGTTAAAAAATGCAGGGTGTGCTGCGCCAGCCTGCTTGCCGGAGGCACCGGCATTGATCTGACCGGCGCCCAGGTTGTCATCCATTTCGACCGCTGGTGGAATCCGGCCAAAGAGGAACAGGCAACCGCCCGGGTGCATCGCATGGGACAACGCCACCCGGTACAGGTATACAAACTGGTTACTGTCGGAACCTTAGAAGAAAAAATCCACGGCCTGATTGAGCAGAAACGGGCTCTGGCGGCTGAACTGATCGTTGAGGACGACGGTTCTATCTTAAAGACCCTGAGCCGGAAAGAACTGGCCGGCTTGTTCCGTTACGGTTGACAACACCCATGGATCACGATTATCTCCTTGAGCTCAAACGCAGCCATCCGGCCCTGCGGCTGCTCGCTGCCGACACCGCCCCTCTTGTCCTGGGGTTTCTTTTTCGGGTCTTTGTCAAACCTAATCGGCGCGGCATCGGCCACGGTGAACTGGAATCCCTGCTCAATGACTACCTGTTCGGCCTGCACCGAATCCATGGTGAGGAACACTATCCCCGTACTGGAGGCCAGTATCTTGAGGTCTGGGCCGATCCGGGCCGGGGCATCCTGCGCAAATATTACCCTGACCGGGGCGATGAACCCGAATTCGACCTGACCCCTGCTACGGCCCAGGCCATCGACTGGATCCAGGGGCTGCAGGAACGGCAGTTTGTCGGCACGGAATCCAGACTGCGAATCATTCTTGATCTGCTCAGGGAAATCATCCAGGAGACAGAGCAGGATCCGAAAGCTGTAATCCATGATCTGGAAGTACAAAAGCAGGAAATTGAAAACAAAATAGCCTCCATCCAGGAACATGGCCTCTCCCCCACCGATCCGACCAGGATACGGGAACAGTTCTTTCAGGCTGAAGAGACCGCCCGCAGATTGTTAGCTGACTTCCGTCAGGTTGAGTATAACTTCCGAACTCTTGATCGGGAAACCCGGGAACTCATTGCCACCAGCGACAAATCAAAAGGTGCCCTGCTTGATGAAATCTTCACAAACCGGGATGTGATCCGGGACTCTGATCAAGGACGCAGCTTTCAGGGATTCTGGGAACTGCTGATGACCCCTGCAAGGCAAACAGAACTGCAGGAGATGTTGGCACGGCTCTACCAGTTGGAGGAGATCCTGGCCTTGCATCCGGATCCGTTCCTGAAGAAAATTCATTTTTCCCTGCTTGAGGCTGGGGAACGAGTCTATAAAACCGCCAACCGGCTGGTTGAGCAGTTACGTCGTTTCCTCGACGATCAGGCCTGGCTGGAAAACCGACGCATCATGGATCTTATCAAAATAATCGAAAAACAGGCTATCGAGATCAAAGATTCCATGCCTGCAGATCGTGATTTTATTCGCGTTCCCCAACTCAAGCCCCGTCTCGAGCTCCCCATGAGTCGAAACCTGTTTTCACCGCCCCGCTCCATCCGGCTGGAAAGCGCAGAAATCGAAGAGGGAACAACCGACATTACGGCCGATCTACTCTATGAACAGATCTATGTTGATGAACAGCTGCTCCGCAACCGCATTAACAGACTTCTACAGACCCGCTCCCAGATCAGTCTCACCCAACTGCTGGAACAGCATCCTCTGGAGCGAGGGCTGGCTGAGCTGGTGGCCTATGTCAACATCGGCACCAAGGAAGGAATAGTGGATGAAGAACAGCAGCTGGTTATCACTATCATATTGGAAGGTGGAACCTCTCGACGCATATGGATGCCACGGGTTCTCTTTGTCCGTTGACAGCCCCTGACCCAATGTGTTTCTTTACCGGCTGGTGGAACAGCGTAACGACTTCAAACTTGTACCGCATGCACAACAACCAATAAATAAAGATTATACCGGACGTATTTACGGCACCGCAACCAATGGAAACCGAGACCGCCACGCCTCTGCAGCTTGACAGTGAAATATCACTCGTGCTGATCCACATGCTCAAAGGAGTTCTGTACCAAGACCAGCAGCCGTTGCTCTGGGGGGAACTGCTCCGTTCCATGGCCCCTGTGCGTGAATATTTCGGGCTCATCGGCCTAGAGGTCTTCCTGGATGAATCCGAGGGGTATGCCTTTCTGCGCCAAAGGGAAGCGCAGAACGATGAGAGCAATCCTCTCCCCAGCCTCATCCACCGACACCGGCTCAGTTACCCCGTCAGCCTGCTGCTGGTGCTGTTACGAAAAAAGATTGTGGAGCAGGACGCCGGCGGGGGTGAAACACGGCTGATCCTGCCCAGAGAGCAACTGGTTGAGATGGTGCAGGTTTTTCTCACTGAAACCTCCAACGAGGCCAAGATGATACAAGCCATAAACCAACATATCAATAAACTTGTCGAGTACGGCTTCCTGCGCCGTCTCAAGGGCAATGAAAACCAGTTTGAAGTTCACCGGATCATCCGTGCCCTGGTCGACGGTCAGTGGCTCGCCGATTTTAACACCAGAATGCAACAGTACAGAGACCATGCAGCAACCCTTGCTTAGCTTTGCCACCTCGGATACCGAGGCAGGGTTCCGACTGGCCGGACTTGAACTGTATAACTGGGGAACCTTTCACCGCAAGGTGTGGTCCATTGAACCCGGCGGCCATAACGGTCTGCTCACCGGTGATATCGGCTCCGGCAAGTCCACCATTGTCGACGCCCTCCTAACCCTGCTGGTTCCTCAGCAAAAACTGATTTATAACAAGGCGGCAGGTGCGGAAAGCCGGGAACGGACCCTGCGCTCCTACGTTCGCGGTGAATATAAAAGTGAAAAAGATGATCTCACCCAGGGGGCCAAAGCGGTCTGCCTGCGTAATGAAGGTCAATATACCGTTCTCCTGGCCAAGTTCAGCAACATTGGCTATGGCCAGGAAATAACCCTGGCCCAGGTTTTTCATCTCAAAGACGACCAGTCCGTGCCGGACCGATTTTTTGTGGTCGCCGAGTGTACACTCTCCGTCAGAAGGGACTTTACCGGTTTCGGCAACGACCTGACCGGATTACGGAAGCAGCTGCGCTCTAAGGAAAAGATACAGTTATTCACCTCGTTTAAGGAGTATTCACTCCGCTTTCGACACCTGTTCGGTATTCAAAACAGTCAGGCCTTAAACCTGTTTTACCAGACAGTGTCCATGAAATCCGTCGGCAACCTGACGGATTTCGTCCGCCTGCATATGCTGGAGCAAAACGATATCCAGGCCCAGGTCGATGAACTGCGGGTTAATTTCGACAACCTGACCCGGGCTCATGAGGCTGTACGCAAGGCCAGAAAACGAATCGAGGAACTGGGGCCGCTCTGCGCAGACCTGACCAGACTGAACGGTACCATAGAAAAGCTCAACAGTCTGCGCAGTTGTCGAAATGGACTTGAAGACTATTTCAAGTCCATTCGGGTCGAACTGCTGGACACCAGGATCAAAGGACTCAATGGAATAATGACCCGGCTTGCAGGCCGGCTCACGACACTGGAACGTGAACTCAGCTCCCTGCGTGATGATGAAACAGCGCTGCATGCAGCCATAAATGAGCATGGCGGCAGTCGCCTGGAAGAACTGGCCCGGGAAATTGCCCGCCTGGATCTAGATATCAAAACCGCAAGAAAAACGTCTACCCGCTTTAATGAACTGAGCAAAGGTCTTGACTTAAATCAGGTTTCCGGACAGGAACAGTTTCATGAACGCCGACAGGAGGCTACAGCCCTTCTCCACCGCCTGGAAAACGAGCTGGAGACCTTGGACCTGCAACGGGTGGATCTAGGGGTTGCCGTCCGCAACCTGAACGAGCAGCACCAGGAGCTTGTACGCGAGATCACCTCACTTGAGAGCCGTACCTCCAACATTCCATCCCGCGTTCTGGTCGTCCGCACCAGGATGGCCCAGGTTCTGGAACTGGACGAACATGACCTGCCCTTTGCCGGTGAACTGCTGCAGGTGGCCGAGAAAGACCAGGCCTGGGAAGGGGCCGTTGAAAGGGTTCTGCACAGCTTCGGGCTCTCCCTGCTGGTAGAGACCTCTCTGTACGCCCGGGTCAGCCGCTATGTGGACAAGACCAATCTGCGCGGCAGACTGGTGTACTTCAAAGTCGGCGAGGTACGGCAGACCGCCGGACGCGATTCGGATTCCCGTCTCCTCTACAACAAGGTCCGGGCCAAACCGGATTCCTGCTTCTATGAGTGGCTGGATCACGAACTCTGCCACCGCTTTGATTACCAATGCTGCGACTCCATGGAATCTTTTCAACGGGTGCACAAGGGGTTGACCATCCAGGGACAGGTCAAAACCGGCGGTCGCCGCCATGAAAAGGATGACCGAAGCCGCCTGGACGACAGGAGTCGTTTTGTACTTGGCTGGACCAATACAGAAAAAATCCAGACCCTGAAACACCAGCTGAAGCAACTTGAGCAACAAGAACACGACCTGACCGGCCAGGCAGCAGTATTGGAAAAAAAGCGGCAACGGTTGACGACTGACCGGGACAACTGTCGCGACCTCCTGCAGATGGATGTTTTTTATGCCCTTGACTGGCAGACTCCAGCCCGGCGACAGGCTGAGCTCCAGGAAGAACAAAGGCAAATGGAACATAATTCAGATATTCTGCTCTCTTTGCGCAGCCGTCTTGATGACACCTGCAGGCTCATCCAAGAAAAAGATGCGGAACGCTCCGGCCTGCAGGGTGAGCTCGGCGGCAAAAAAAACGAACTGCAGAGCCACGAGACGGATCTCTCTACAATGGAGGAGTTTCGTACATTCCGTACCGATCCGGCAAGGGAACCTCTGATTGCGCAACTTGCGGACTTCCAACATCAGGTGCTGGCGGAGAAACGACTTGACCTGCGTACCCTGGAACAGGATCAAACCAGGATGCGTGAACATCTACAGCGGTTGATCGACAATACGGAAAAACGCCGCAAGGATCGGGAAAACGCGCTCATCAAAAAAATGAGTGCCTTCTGCAACAACTGGCCGGCAGAGACTGCGGAGCTGGATATTTCCGTAGAGGCCGGGCCAGCTTTCAGGCAAATGCTGGACACCCTGAAAAAAGAGGACCTCCCTCGACACGAGGCCCGGTTCAAAGAGCTGCTCAACGAGGGCACCATCAACTCCATTGCCCTGTTCCAGGGCCAGCTCGAGCGGGAATGCGATGATATCGAAGCCAAAATTCAGGCCATTAACCGCTCCCTGCGGGAAACGGAATACAATCCGGGCACCTATATTGAATTGCGGGCCGAACGTACTCTGGACGCTGATATCCGACGATTTCGGGAAGAACTCAAGCAGTGTCTGGCCCACTCTCTAGGTAATGAGGAGCTCTACAACGAGCAACGCTTCATGCGGGTTCAGGAGGTGATCAGTCGTTTTAACGGCCGGGAAGGCATGGTGGATGTGGATCGGCGCTGGACAGCCAAGGTGACCGATGTCCGTAACTGGTTTATCTTCTCGGCCATGGAACGTTGGCGGGAGGATGACTCGGAAAAAGAATACTACTCCGGTTCCGCCGGAAAATCAGGCGGCCAAAAAGAAAAACTGGCCTATACCATCCTGGCCTCGGCCCTGGCCTACCAGTTCGGCCTGGAATGGGGCGAGGTTAAATCACGCTCCTTTCGCTTCGTAGTCATTGATGAGGCCTTCGGTCGCGGCTCAGACGAGTCCACCCGCTACGGCCTGGAGTTGTTTAAGCGCCTCAACCTCCAGCTCTTGATTGTTACCCCGCTGCAGAAGATCCATGTGATTGAAAACTATATTCGCTCGGTTCACTTCATCCACAACGTCGACGGCCGGGACTCCCAGATCCGTAACCTGACCATTGAGGAGTACAGGGAAGAAAAAAAGAAACGGATGGAGAAAAGCCATGAATAATACAAAGTGTTTTCATGCTCAGCCCTGAACAAATCAGAAAAAAAACTCTCCGGCACTGGGACAGCGGCAGATTCCTGCGGGCCGAAGTCTGCAGCGATGATTTTTTTCCACTTCGTATTCCCTGGGGCAAACCAGGGGCCAGGCAGATCAGCGAAGACTTTACCGCCATCTGCAAGCGTATTCAGCAACTGCAACTCCACAGCGGCCCGGACAACATGGGCTATACCATCCAGTGGCAGCAGATCAAACACCGCCGACTGGGTGACCAGAAGATACCGGCAGCTGTTCTCTTTAACCGAGCCGGATTCCTCCGTTGTATAGGCAAAAAGGAGCAGTACAAACGGTTTCTTGTCGACCTTGACCTTATCGTCAGCCGGGAACCGGAGCTGAAGCAATGGCTGCGTAACAATCCACTCCTAGTCGTGCTCCATGCCGGGTTCTGGCAGCAGCTGCTGGCCGTTGTCCATTACTTCAAAAAACACCCGAAACCAAAATTTTTCATTCGCCAGCTCGACATCCCCGGTATTGACACCAAGTTCATAGAGGGTCATAAAAAAATTCTAGCCTCCCTGCTGGATGCGGTTTTACCAAAAACTGCCGTTGACCTTGAGGTAACAGGCCTGACCGCGCACGGTTTTGAACGCCGTTTCGGCCTGCGTCACGATCAGCCCCTGATCCGGCTGCGCTATCTAGACCGCACACTTGCTCCAAAACCGGCACTGGTTGACCTGACCCTCCCTCTGCCTGGATTTCATGACCTATCCCCTGGTTGCCGAAGGGTGTTTATAACGGAAAACAAAATAAACGGTCTCAGTTTTCCCAACCTTACCGACGCAATCGTCATCTTCGGGCTGGGCTACGGAGTACAGGCGCTGACCGAGGTGCCCTGGCTTGCAGATTGTGAGATCTACTACTGGGGAGACATCGACACCCACGGCTTTTCCATCCTCTCCCTGGTCCGCTCCTTCCTACCTCAAACCCGGTCATTTCTCATGGATCGTTCAACCCTGATGACCTACAGGAAACTCTGGGTTCGAGAAGAAGAGCATAAACGATGTCGCGATCAACTGCACCATCTCAACGTTGAAGAGCAATCTCTGTATGAGGATCTGCGAGCTGATGTTCCGGGAAAAAATGTCCGCCTCGAACAGGAACGCATCAGTTATTCCCACCTCTGCGACATAATCAGGCAACTAGCAGTATGATAAGAAGAATAACCGCATCCCCTTCCGGAATGGCCGTGGCAGAAATTTCGGTAATCCATTGGCTGAAGGTCAGCTCTGTGATACATTAAGATTATTCTTTAACATATTCATTCTTCCCTTCTCTCCAAAGCACACTGTTTTTCACACGCAACCTTGTGCTCGATCAAGGAGAAAAGATGGCGGTTCCTACAGACAGGAGTAGCCCATAGAAGGGGAAGAGGGGAAGACAGGAAAAATATCTATCGAAAAAATCCGCCGAACACATAGAAGAGGTGCCTATGCAGGGTGAGGAGTTTATGATCAAACGGGCCGAATACCGGAAGGCCAAAGAAGCTGATCTGTTTAAGCGGGTCATTGGCTGGGCTCGTGAAGACAGCGATGACATCGTGGTTGAAATCATAGAACGAGCCTTTGCCGACGACAATGCTGAACATTGGCTGACCATCCACCCCACCAGTTCCTTTTCCGGTCTCACCGGCTACTACATGGAAATCGTGGCCGAAGAAAAAGAACTCACCGGCAATGAACGCCGCCTGCTGGCCATGAGGATTGAGGAATACAGTAAAAGATTTTTGAAAGGATCAAGCGTTTAAACGTTTTTTTTGTTTATCATTTGCACACTTTCTATCCTTTCTTTTTACGGCCGCTCCGCTCCTTGAACACCAGACGAACCGGCACCCGGTCAAGCCCCAACCCTTCACGAAAACGATTTTTCAGGTAGCGCTGATAGGAAAAATGCACGCCCTTGGGTGAGTTGGTAATAACGGCGAAACACGGAGGGGCCGTGCCGATCTGGGCCGTATAATAGAGTTTCACTCTCCGGCCCTTATATATCCGCGGTTCATGGTGGGCAACCGCGGCCTCCAGCAGCCGGTTCAGGGCACTGGTGGGAAAACGCTCATGAAACTGACGATACATTTTGCCGATCTCGGGAAAAACGCGTTTAATACCGTAACCGGTTTTGGCCGAGACCCTGAGTACCGGGGCAAAGGGAATAAAATTTGTTGCCAGCCTGACCTCTTCCAAAAGCCAGTCCTGCCGCTTCTTATCATCCTTGATCAGATCCCACTTGTTTAACAGAATGATCAACGCCCGGCCCTGGTCCTGTGTATAACCGATAACCTTGGTGTCCTGCTCGGTGATTCCCTCTTCCGCATCAATAAGGACAAGGACAATGTCACAGCGACCAAGGGCTTTGAGTGCCTTGAGGATTGAAAATTTTTCCAGTTTGTCTTTTGTTTTTCCCTTGCGCCTGATGCCTGCTGTATCAATGAGAAGATAATTATATTGATCACGACTGAGCAGGGTATCCACGGAATCCCTGGTTGTGCCGGAAATATCGGACACCACCATCCGCTCCTGACCGATGATCGCATTGATCATGGAGGATTTGCCCACATTGGGCCGACCGAAAAAAGCCAGCCGCATGGTTCCCTCAGGCAGTTTACCGGTCTCCCCGGCCTGCCCCAGATCAGTCGTCAGGTTCTCCATCAATGTCCGGAAGCCATAGCCATGATCAGCAGACAGCGGCCAGAGCGCATCGACCCCCAGCTCATAAAAGGGCGAGAGCAGGTCAATTTCAAGATCCGGACTGTCAATTTTGTTGACGATAAAAAAAACTTTTTTCTTCGTTCGCCTGAGCAGATCGGTGATTTCCAGATCACTCGGGGTCAAGCCCTGGCGGCCATCCATCAGAAACAGGATAATATCCGCCTCTTCAACAGCCAACAGGGCTTGATTACGGATATGGCCGGTCATGGCATCGTCTTCATCATCAATGCCGCCGGTATCGATCAGAATAAAGGGATGTTCTTCATAACTGACGTAGGCGTAATGCCGATCCCTGGTTACACCGGGTGTTGGATCAACAATGGCATCCCGCCGCCTGGTCATGCGGTTGAACAGGGTGGATTTACCGACATTGGGTCGACCGATGAGGGCCACCAGGGTGGAAGATTCTATGGTCATGATTCAGGGATAAGGAAGAAAGGGTTCTGATGCGATTGCAGGGTTGAGTAAGCAGTCTTCCCCGTAACAATTTCATTCCGCCTGCTGGACGGAAACAAGACATTGACCGGCAAGCTTGCGCAGGCCAGCATAATCCGCCGCCTCCGGTTTGGCAAGCAGGGAGTTGAGCGAGTCGAGCGCCGGTTCAATGAAGTTGGAAAAAAAACGTTTTTTTCGCTGCCGGCTGAGAAAGGCAAAGGCACCGAGGATCTGCAGGTTTCGCTGCAGGGCGAGCAGAATATATTCCCGTTCAAACCGGCCACGATCATAGGGAAGATATTCCTGCAACCGGGTGAAATAAAGCTGCCGGATCTCCTGTTGCAGAGGCTCGGACAAGGCCACATAGGGGTCGATGAGCAAAGATGCAAGATCATAGGCCAGAGGGCCGCGACGACCGCCCTGAAAATCGATGATCCGAATTTTGCCCGCTTTAATCATGATGTTCCGGCTCTGAAAATCACGGTGGAGGAAAAAATCAGCTGGAGCACGGCTTGCCCGTTTGGCAAGAAGAATGCACTCCCTCTCTATTGCTTCACGATCAAAGGCTAGATCAAGAAAATCTCTGCACAGGGCCTGGAGAAAATAGCCGGATTCACGTTCAAGCATAAGCTGCCGGTCGTAGCAGGGTGTATCCCAGCACCAGGACGCTGAGAAATCACGGCTGCCGTGAACCTGCATCCGCACAAGTTCGACAACCACCTGGCTGTACCACTTAAGTCGCTGTTCATCAGCAGCATCCTGCAGCAGGTCGTACAACCGCTGATCGCCAAGATCCTCGACAAACAACCGGCCGGAATCCTGCTCAAATCCGTACACCTCCGGCACGGGAATACTCAGCTCATACAGATGACGGCCGATATGAAAGGCGGCTTCTGCCTCTTGCAGTCCGCTTTTATCCTCTGCAGGGGGTTGGATCACAAGCACTCGCTCCCCATCCGGCCCGATCAAACGGTGAAACCGTCTCTGGGAGCCATCAGGGCTGATCGGTTGCAGGCAAACCTGATCCGGATTCCACCTTTTTTCAGAAAGATTCAGAAGCTTACCGGCCTTGATGATAATTTCGTCCATAAAAATTCGGTTTTATTGGCAAGAGCCGATTCATTTTGCTACACTCAGATAAACTAGCATGGCTGGACCAGATTTTTAACGTCACAGCCACAACCAAGCATAAAAACAGCCCGGAACGGCATCACTTCGTGGGCGATTTTCGGATATAGCCATCAGTTCTTCTATTTTAATCTCTCAACAAGGAAGACCATGAAAAAACTTAGTATAACCGTATGTACCTGCGCTTGTCTATTGCTTCCTGCCGCTGGCATGGTAGCAAAATTCGACATGAATCCAGGCAAATGGGAATTTACAACCACAATGACCATGCCCATGCTTCCCCAGCCCCAGACCACCACCACGACTGAATGCGTAACCGAAGAAGAGGCTAAACAGGATCCCCTGGCGGATCTGGTCGATGACGGCAACTGCAAGATCCTCAATAGAAAAATGAAGGGCAGCAGCCTGGAGTTTGAAATGGAATGTAATGAAGAAGGCATGATCACCCGGGGAAAAGGGGTGTTTACGGCCAAAAAGAATACCGCCTCCGGCTCCATTGAGATGATCATGGAGATGCCGGAAATGCCGAACATGCCCAATATGCCTTCCGGGCCAATGACCATGAAAACCAGCTGGCAGGGAAAACGAATCGGCGCATGTGATTAATACGGTTCTGCCCGGATCTGATTTTTTTCCATGTCGAAAAATCCTTTAAACCCGCTGGACCTGTACAAACATCTGCCGCAAACCAACTGCGGCAGATGTTTGCTGCCCTCCTGCCTGGCCTTTGCCGCCGGGATCGTTGCCGGGAACAAAAAACTGCAGGAATGCCCGTTTATTTCCATAGAGCTACAGGAGCAGCTCGCCGAGGGCCTGCAACCGCGTTCAAAACTGGAGCCGAACCAGGCTCAGTTTATCGATCGGCTCGAAGAAAAAATCCGCACCATCGACTTTGCACAGGTCGCGCCGGTACTCGGTGCGACCTGCAGAGACAGTCAACTGGTTATTAGCTCCATGGGCAAGGATTTTTATATCGACCAACAGGGGCAGTTACGCTCGGAATGTCATATCATCCCCTGGGTCAAGGCGCCCCTGCTCTCCTACGTGACCAATACAACCCACCAGGGAATCACCGGTGACTGGATCACCTTTCGCGAACTCAAAGGCGGAATAGACTGGCAGGGATTATTTACCAGCCGCTGCGAACGCCCCCTGCAGCAGCTTGCCGATGAGCACCCCGAACTGCTCGGCGACATCATCGACCTGTTCATGGGGCGGAAGACCGAGGCCTTTGATGCCGACATCGCCCTGACCCTCCATCCCCTGCCCCACTTCCCTATTCTCATCTGTTACCAGGCACCGGAGGAGGATCTGGAATCAAAACTGACCATCTTTTTTGATGCCTGCTGCGGAGTCAACCTGCACATCAAATCAATCTACACCCTGTGCGCAGGTCTGATCCAGATGTTCGACAAAATCTCAAAACTGCATATCTGACAATTTGCCCGGATGAAATGATTTCATTGCAAAAAAAGAGTGCAGAGGCTTCGCAATCATTGTATAAAAAATTACATCCTTTCCCCATGC
Source organism: Deltaproteobacteria bacterium (assembly GCA_024280455.1). Lineage (GTDB taxonomy): Bacteria > Desulfobacterota > Desulfobulbia > Desulfobulbales > Desulfobulbaceae > DRLX01. Next base: position 47,722 of record JAJRQC010000133.1, read on the forward strand.
GCTCGTAGCTCAGCTGGATAGAGCACCGGCCTTCGAAGCCGGGAGTCGCAGGTTCGAATCCTGCCGGGCGCACCAGAAAATCTTTTAATTTAAGTCAGTTACGCTACACTTGAAAAAGTGCATTTAAGCCGTCTGAAGAGATGACGGCTCTTCAGACGGCTTTTTCTTCTGAATAAAAACCTGCATAGCTTTTTTCAGGTCCCCTTGTTGATGCAAATAACGCTCAGTTGTTCTAGCTGACCTATGGCGCAAAATGCTTCAGCTAAATGCAGATATGCCAGTAACATAATTCTGTCTTGCCCTTTGGCCTCATCATATACCTTCCAGAAATCTTCTCCTGGTGGCACATAACGCAGTGTTCTCTTTTCAGGCATTTTCCGTACAAGGCAGGGGTTAGGTGCCGGCAATACTGGATCCATATACTTCATTCCCCAGTTCCACGCCGCTACAAGATTTTTTCTGTCCTTATTCGCCGCATTACCAGAGCGATTTCGCATTTGTTCCTGTAAGTGCCGTAGCATTATTGCAGGTGTCAGGCTCTCAACGAGTTGCGTGGGTTCTAAAATCTGAAACAACATCTTAAAAACGAAACGTTTCTCAAGATACGTCTTTTCTGAAAAAGCTACTTTAGCAGATACGGTCTCCGGGGCCAAGGCCGACCGCCCCGGCTTAAAAGATGCCCTGGACTATGCCCGGCAGGGTGATTGCCTGATTGTTTGGCGGTTGGACCGGCTTGGCCGGAGCCTTAAACAGGAGTTTATAGAATTTTCCATATTTTTTCGATAAAAATACGGCATTTCAGCACGATAAACCTATATTTCCTGTAAGACCCCACCGGCTATCTTCCAGCCGAAAGCCCGCATAAGCTCGGCCTGCTCCTCATCCGGATCTTCCAGTATACGCATGGCTTTTCTTTTTCCCGGCAACCAGAGAAGGCAGGAGTGTAAACTGTTCATGTGGCGCATTGCCGCCTTGGCCGTCATGTCCACTCCGGCCTTCCTGAGCCTGAGCTCAATGATGCGTAAAAGCACCATGGCGGCGATACAGGTGAAGATGTGACATCGTATCTTGCTGTCCGTCCAGTGCCGCAATGGCCTGAGTGCTACCTGTGCTTCGTCTTTGGTCAATCGAAAACCATCTTCAACCGCCCAGCGGTCCAGGCTTGCCTGGACTATCTCATCGGTTGTCCAGTCGGTTATA
>JAJRQC010000134.1 GCA_024280455.1 Deltaproteobacteria bacterium
AAGCATTCCGGAAAATGACTATTTTTTCCGACCTCTCACCCTGTAACTATAATCAAAATCCCGACGACCAGACAGTAACCTGCAAATATATAAAGTGAGTGTTTACTCAGGTATGCAATCAGCCAGCGGATAGCGACATAGTCCGAAATCAGGGCGGCCAGAAAACCGACCAGGAGCGGCAGAAGGAAGTTGTCGGTGGTCTGGAGGGCAAAAAGATCTTTAAAGGCCAGCACTCCGGCACCCAGCATCACCGGCACCGACATCAGGAAGGAAAACCGTGCCGCCGATGAACGATCCAGATTTCTGGTCATGCCGCCGGCAATGGTTGACCCGGAACGGGAAACACCGGGCAGCAGGGCGAGCACCTGGGAGCAGCCGATCCACAGGGCATCAAACCAGGTAATCTGTTCCATGGTCCGTTTTCGTTTACCGACGATCTCGGCGACAACAAGAAGGACAGCGGTAAGAAGAAGAAAATATCCGGTGGTTCTGGGGCTTGCAAATGCGGCCTCGATCAAATCTTTACAGAGCAGACCGACCACCACTGCAGGAATAGTTGCGATGATAAGATACCATCCCATGCGGGCATCTTCCGTGGCAAAAGGCTTTCCAGAAATCAGCTCCTTGCAGAAGGCGGCTCCAATATGAATGAGATCCCGCCGAAAGTAGACAAAAACCGCCAACAGGGTTCCCCACTGCACCAGGACATCAAAGATGAAGGCCTGGGACTGATCAAACTCCCATCCTAAAATGTGCGGAACCAGCACCAGATGGCCGGAACTGGAAACTGGAATAAATTCCGTCAATCCCTGGACAATGCCGAGAATAACGGCCTGCAGTAAAGTCATTAGTGATTTTCCTTTGAAAAAAATTAAAGCGACCGGACTTCAATCCGGTCAACATATACCATCTTGATTCTGTAACCAGCATGGCTGGACCAGACTTTTGAACACAGCCACAACAAAGGATGAAAGAGATCAAACATTAATATAAAGAAGACAATGATTTGAAAAATATTTCAACGTAACAAATCGAAGATAAATCTTCAGCCCTTATCTTGCCCCCCCCTGTCTGGATAATCAACCCCACCCCGCAAAGGGGGCTAAAAAAACTATGGCTGAACGGCGACTGAAGGAGACGGCAACCGGTACTGATGGGATTTGAAGAGATCAAAGGCGGTTTGATAATATGCGGTGGCAAGGTCAATCACCGTAGAATCATTCCTGGCCGGAATAAGGTCATGGCTGTCTGCATCATAGTTAAAAACCGCAGCCGATTTATGCAATCCCAGCACAACAAGCTTTTCTCCAAAAAGAAGGCCGACATCACGACCATGATTTACCAGGATCGGCCGTTTTCTGCCTGCAGGCCAGTGCAGAACATCCTGGCCGAAAAATGGCGCCGTAAAGGGCAGGCCAAGAAGACCCATGACCGTTGGTGCGATATCAATCTGTCCGATTCGGGGCTGTACCACCTGCGGCTGCAGACGCCCCGGGGCAAGAATAAGCAACGGAATCCGGTAATGGTGCATTGGAATCTTTTCACTGCCGTACACCCTGGCATCATGATCGGCGACAATGACAAACACGGTGTTTTTTCCCCAGGGTGTCTTCTCGGCCTGATCAATGAATTGACCAAGGGCATAGTCGGCATACCGGATACCTGCCAGCCGACCGCCGCCGGAGGTGGGAATAGAGGGAATGGTTTTCGGAAAGGTATAGGGCTGATGATTGGAGGTAGTCATGATTATGGAAAAAAATGGTTTTCCGTCTTCTGATTCCTTTTCAAAATGTGTCATTGCATATCGAAAGAGATCTTCATCACAGGCCCCCCAAATAGTACGATGTGTTATATCCTTGATTTCAGCAAGATCGTTGGTGACAAAACCGTTGCTTGAGAAAAATTGATTCATGTTGTCAAAAATGCCGTGGCCGCCATAAAGGAAACTGGTCGAATACCCCTTGCGCTGCAGAACACCACCCCAGTTTGCCATATCCTCACTGCCGGGTCTTTTCATAATTCCCTCACTGGGAATGGGAGGCATTGAAGTGACAATGGCCGAGAGCCCCCGCACCGTTCGTGTTCCACCGGCATAGGCATTGGCAAAAAGAACACCCCTGCCGGCGAGTCGATCAAACGAAGGGGTCAGGCCTCTGGCATCTCCATAGGTCCCGACAAACTGGGCTCCGAAAGACTCCTCAACGATGACAACAATGTTGAGTTTCCCCAGCCCATCGGAATATCCTGGAAACGTGCGGTTCATGGGCGGAAGAGAAACCTCCGGTTTCCCTCCGTCTGGGAGCAGCTCTTTCTGCATTATCGAAAAGGCAGTGGCGCGATCAATTGTCCTATAATATAAATTGTAATCCAGTTCATTTGTATGCAGAGCCCGAAAGAAACTGCTGATCCCGTTGGCGGCTATTTCGTTGGCCACCCGGTTGGAGAACAGCGACAGGCTATCTGTTGAGAAAACTGCAAGAAGCAGGATGACCAGACAAATATGAAGCCCGGTAAATTTCAGACGACTGGTGAAATGTGCAGGCGGCAACTGTGGCCGCACCAACCAGGAACCCAGAAATATCTGGGCAAGAAGGGTAAGGATTCCTGTGCCGAGAAGAAACCAGAGCACATGGTAGGTCTGCCATATATTGACAAAAACTTCATAAGGGTAGATCAGGTAATTGACGGATACAAGATTAAAGCGGCTGTTAAACTCGTCAAAAAAGAAGTATTGGGTTATGGCAAGATAGATCAGGGCAAAGATGACCGCTGCACTGAGCAGATGCGTCAGCAGACGACGAAACGATGATTTCTTTCGCCATGAAGGTGCAAGCAGCAGCATAAGTGAAAGCGGCAGAAGAATCGACGGCAGGACAATCAGATCATTGAGTCCACCTAAAACCAGGAGGACAGGCAGCTGGCTGGGTGCCACTTCAAATTGACGGCCAAAAAATCCCCAGAGAACGATACGTAGAACAAAAGAAACAACAAGATAGAGTACAGCCGTCGTCATCAACGGTCTGAATCGACCCTCAAGCAGTTGAAGTATTCCCTCTGCCGGGGCAGGAGTATGATTATTTTTTTTCATTTTTCTGGTATCTCTTATTTCTTCTATTTGCTGGAATACCATGAGGGTACTACAGCAAGATGAAGAAACGATGAAGGGCATCTTTAATAACGGTATGTTTACCCAGTCGGACGACTCGAAGTCTTCGCTTGCCTGATTTCGTCGTGTTGCCAAGCAACACCACTGAACAGAAAACCTAATCTTTCAGGTTACCCTAAAAACAGGTGCCCCTCAAGAGCCATGAATGGTTTATCAGTAAAAACATTTTATTATCCAATCAGATTTCAAGATGTGATACTCGGGGTGGAGCATGCGGATTCTTCTGGTCGACGATGAACCGGAACTACTGGAACAGATCCGACTGGTTCTTGTGCAACAGAACTATACGGTGGATACGGCATTAGACGGCAGCGAGGCCCTGGATACAATATATACAGAGCCGTATGATCTGATTTTGCTTGATGTTATGCTGCCGAAAAAAGACGGTTTCACCGTGCTCAGGGAAATACGTATGGAAAAAATCCGTACTCCGGTTCTGCTGTTGACTGCCAAGGGGGATATTGAAGACAAAATCCAAGGTCTTGATCTCGGTGCTGATGATTATCTGGTCAAACCTTTTCCATGGCCGAACTGCTGGCACGAATCCGTGCCCTGCTGCGCCGCAGCAATGAACAGGTTTCACCGATTCTGGAAACAGCCGACATCTGCCTTGATACAGTGAGCAGGGAGGTAAAAAGAGGCAGGCTACCGATTGAACTCACTCCCAAGGAGTTTTCCATCTTGGAATTCCTGTTATACAACAAAAACCGGGCTGTTTCGCGGTTCACAATTTCAGAACATGTCTGGGGAGACGAATTTGATCCCTATATCATGTCCAACAGTATTGATGTCCATATCAAGAATCTACGCAAAAAGATCGACGATTCTAATGGACGGATTATCCATACTATTCGTGGAATCGGCTATATGATCAGGAATGAGTCGGCGTGAATATTCGCAATAGAATTACCCTGTGGATTACCGGGGCCGGTTTACTGGCAGGCCTTCTGTTTTCCATTGTCATCTCCTATGAGCTGATTGAACAACCCTATGAACTGCTGGATGCCGAACTCGATTCCCAGGCCCATACCCTGCTTGTCGGGCTCGCTCCCGGAACCGGTAACCCGGCTGCCGGGTCGAACAAAACCATGCTGGAGTCCCTTGGCAGATTATACTGGTTCAAGGTATTTGATCAGCAACAGGAACTTGTCTACGCTTCGGCCATGACGAATTTTGCCGACCTGCCACTCAAAAAAAGAAAAAACAGCTATAATATCAGCGCAACTATTCCCAAGAATGCAGGCGCTCTTGAGCAGGATGACAGTAATGAGGTTACCTTTCGGGTTCGTATTTTCACGATTCCCTTTGGAGAACAGGAGTATCTCGTCCAGATTGCCCGACCCATGGAAAAGTTGCAGGAGGAGATCGTCGATCTGGTTATTGCCATTGCCGTCGGCCTGATTGTCTTCACCCTGGCCCTAGTCCTGCTGGGCTATCTTGTTGCCGGAAAAATCCTCCAGCCCATCACCGAGATCAATGCCCTGGCCCTGGAAATTTCCGATAAAACCCTGGATAAACGAATCCCCCTGCCGGTAACCCATGATGAACTGTACCGGTTATCCTCGTCACTGAACCGGATGTTTGACCGTCTGCAGTTTTCTTTCAACCGCCAGAAAGAATTTATAGCCGATGCCTCCCATGAGCTCAAAACCCCGCTTGCCATGCAGCGGCTCTTTTTTGACGAAGCCGGACAGCGGAATGATCTCCCCCCGGACTTTCAAAACCGGTTGGATGCACAGGAAAAAATCTGCCATCGCATGGATCGGCTGGTGAAGAATCTGCTCGACCTCTCCGCCCTAGATCTTACCGATTCCCTTGATCCCGCCAAAGTTAACCTGAGCGTGCTGGCCGACTCCCTGCTGCTCGATTTTGACGATATATTCAGGGCCGCATCCATACAACTCACCGTCGACATACAGGAAAACGTGACTCTTTTGGCAGATGAAGAAAAACTCAGACGGGTGCTCATAAACCTGATCGATAATGCGATCAAGTATAATGCAGAACACAACCCGGAGATACGGTTTTCATTGCGTACAAAAGATTCTTCTATTCTCATGGAAATTTCCAACAGCGGCCGGGGAATACCGCCCGATGAACTCTCCCTTGTTTTCAACCAGTTTTACCGGGTTGAAAAATCACGGGCAACCGCCCATGGCGGCTCCGGCCTGGGCCTGACCATCGTCCAGCGAATCATTGAACTCCACCACGGCAGTATTGAAATTGAGAATGCCCCCCATAACATGGTCCGGGTACGGATTACCCTGCCTGCTGACGGGTGACTTTATCTCCCAAGCCGCATCTTCCGGTTGCCCTGCTTTTCGCCATCGGGTAGTTTAATTTCTATTGCGGGGTACCCGCAATCCATGTAGGAAACAAGGAGCCCGCCCCTGCGGGCGAAAAAATCATACCGCAAGGCCCTCAATCGCCCGTGGGGGCGGGCTCCTGAAGTTTTCGCTCTCTATTTTTTCAGAACAGGAACGGAGGAGTAAGGCACTCACTGTTCACAATCCTCAACCTGAAGTTCTGACGTAATATTATTTTTATTGAGCCTTCATGAAGCCATTACTCACGATTGACAATCTTAATCTTGCCTTTTGTGCCGATCAGGAAGCCGGTGGCCGGAAAACAGTTCTCCATGACGTATCTCTGCAGATCCGGCAGGGGGAAACCCATGCCCTGGTCGGAGAGTCGGGTTCGGGCAAGTCGGTTACCGCCATGTCCATCCTGCGGCTGCTTGATGAAGTAAGCCAAATCAAGACCAGTGGTCACATTCTTTTCCAGGAACAGGATCTGCTGCAGAAATCATTGCATACAATGCGCAAGATCCGCGGTAATGAAATTGCCATGATCTTCCAGGAACCGATGACCGCCCTCAACCCGGTCTACACCATCGGCAGCCAGTTGCTGGAGCCCCTGCTCCTGCACCGGCAGCTGACAAAGGCCGAGGCCTGGGAACAGGGAATGCAGCTCCTGACCCGCTGCGGCATACAGGAACCTGAATACAGAATGAATGCCTACCCGCATCAGTTGTCGGGCGGGCAACGACAGCGGGTCATGATTGCCATGGCCCTTGCCTGCAGGCCCAAGCTTCTTATCGCCGATGAACCGACCACGGCCCTGGATGTAACTATTCAGCAGCAGATTCTTGAGTTGATCATGGATATTCAGCAGGAATACCATATGGCGGTTCTGCTTATCACCCATGACCTGCCCATGGTCAGGCAGATTGCTGAAACCGTCTCCATCATGCACCAGGGCAGGATTGTCGAACAGGGAAAAACAGAAAAAATTTTTCACAACCCGCAAGATCCATATACTATCCACCTGCTCAAATCTCTTCCTCGTGAGCATAAAAAAGTTCGCTCAAGCTCCGGAACACTGATTGATCTTAAAAATATCCGCTGCCAGTTCACCCTCTCTAAAGGCAACGGCTTCTTTAAACAGAAAAAAAATATCCTCAAGGCGGTTGATGATGTCAGCCTGACCATTGGCCGCGGCACAACCCTGGGCATTGTCGGTGAATCCGGTTCGGGCAAATCGACCCTGGCCATGTGCCTGCTCAAACTCACCCGCTTCAACGGAAAAATCATTTATAACCGGAGAGGAACAACCGTTGATCTGGCTCGGCTTTCCAGCTCCGGCATGCGGCCGCTGCGTAAGGAGCTGCAGATTATTTTCCAGGATCCATTTTCCTCCCTTTCGCCTCGGCTCTCGGTTGAACAGATTATCGGCGAAGGCCTGAAGGTGCACGGCATCGGGTCAAAAAAAGAACGCCGGGAAAAAGTGGCCCGCGTGCTGGAAGAAGTTGAACTCGAACCGGATATGGCCGCCCGTTTTCCCCATGAGTTTTCCGGGGGCCAGCGCCAGCGGATCGCCATTGCCCGCGCCATCGTCCTGCAGCCCGAGCTGCTCATTCTGGATGAGCCGACCAGCGCCCTGGACATGACCATCCAGGCCCAGGTTATTGAGTTGTTAAAAAATCTGCAGCAGCGTCACGGCATGACCTATGTATTTATCACCCACGACCTGCGGGTCATTCGCTCCCTTGCCGATGAACTGGCCGTGATGCAGCATGGACGAATTGTTGAACAGGGACCGGCTGACCGGCTCTTTACCAGCCCGCAGCATCCCTATACCCAAAAACTTTTTGCGGCTGCGTTTCTCAAGGCTGACAACCTGTACGGTAGAAGAGTGCGTGAACAGTAAATCCGGACCAGTGAACACAGCATCAGGTGATCATCCGGCCCTGTCAAGCAGCTTTCTGGCCACGGTCAGCCACGGTCCCGGCGTGTACCAAATGCTGGGCAAACGTGAAGTGCTGTATGTGGGCAAGGCAATTGATCTTCGCAAGCGGCTTGCCCAGTATGCCCATTATTCCGGCTCCGCCCATTCCAAAACCGCAGTCATGCTCGGTCATGTCAGGCGGGTTGAAACCATTCTCACCACCACCGAAAAAGAGGCCCTGATCCTTGAGGCCTCCCTGATAAAAAAACACCGGCCGCGCTATAATGTCATTCTCCGTGATGACAAAAACTATCCCCTGATCAAGGTCACGATCAAAGACCAGTGGCCACGGGTGATGGTTACCCGCGGGAGAACCAGGGACGGCAGTCGCTATTTCGGTCCCTTTGCCTCCACAAGCGGCATGCGCACAACCTTAAAACTGCTGTTCTCCATGTTTCCGCTCAGGCGCTGCAAAACAGTACGGGAACGCAACCGCCCCTGCCTGAATTACCAGATGGGACGATGCCTGGCCCCGTGTGCAGGCTTGGTAGAAAAGGACTTTTACAGGGCCATGATCAATGATGCCCTGCTCTTTCTTGAAGGAAAAAACAAACAGGTTCTTAGCGGCTTAGAACGAAAAATGGCGCAAGCGGCACAGGAGCTGGCCTTTGAACAGGCAGCCGCCTATCGCGACCAGATTAAAGGGTTGCAGCGTACCCTGGAACTTCAGGTGGTGGCAGCTGATCATGCCCTGGATCAGGATGTATTCGGCCTGGCCCGGCATGGTGCTTCGGTGGGAATCGCTCTGCTCTTTATCCGGGCCGGACTGGTCAGCGGTTCACAGACTTTTTTTGTGGCCGACCCGATTGGCGAAGACGGGCGGATCCTGACCGAAACCATCATGCAGTATTATTCCAGCCGCAGGCAGCCGCCCCGTGAACTTCTGCTGCCGCTCACCATTGACGATGAGCAACTGGTCCATGAACAGCTGGTCGAGCTCCGTGAAGGCCCGGTCACCTTTCGGACCCCGCAACGGGGCAAACGGATGCAGCTCATGCAGATGGCAACCGCCAATGCAGAGCAGGTCTTTTCCGAACAGGCCGGAAAACAGAAATCATGGCAGATATTGGCCCACACCCTGCAACATAAGCTTCGGTTGCGCAGGATTCCTGAGATCATAGAATGTCTGGACATCTCAAACTTAAGCGGCAAACAGGCGGTCGGTTCACTGGTCTGTTTTAGAGAGGGCGAGCCTGATAAATCCAGGTTTCGTCATTACCGGATCAGTGGTAAAGACGAACCCGATGATTACGCAATGATGCGGGAAGTCCTGGAGCGGCGGATGGAAACCGGTTTAACCAAAAAAATCTGCCGGATATGCTGCTGCTTGACGGCGGCAAGGGCCAGCTCGGGGTCGGAGTTGATGTACTCCTGCGCTATGACCTGCTGGATCAGATCGATCTGGTGGCCATTGCCAAAGAAAAACACGGGGAGGGGGAGAAGTTGTTTCGGCCCGGTCGCAAGAATCCCATTCTGCTCCCGGCCCATTCCCCTGCCCTGTTGTACCTGATGCGCATCCGTGATGAATCGCACCGGTTCGGGATCACCTTCCACCGCAGGCTCAGAAATACACAAACACTTCGTTCTCCTCTTGATGGGGTAACCGGTATTGGTCCGAAGCGAAAAAAAGATCTGCTCAGGGCTATCGGCAGTTATAAACGGATCATCGAGGCAGGCGTTGACGAACTTGCCGGAGTTCCGGGCATCGGCCCTGCCCTTGCCCGGTTCATTTATGATCAACTTCAAGAGCAAAAGGATAAAAAAAATTAAAAAAATGGCGCCTGACGAAAAAATCATGGCCCGGCTCAAACCCGGATGCATCTGCAAGGGGGTCAAGCTGATCAGACTGATTGAGGCCATTGAGGACGGGGCGACCTGCTTTGAAGAAGTCGCCCGTAAAACCGGGATTGGTGATGGTTCCTGCGGCGGCAAGCGCTGCGGGTTTAAAGTTGCCGCACTGCTGGGCCAGGAGGTTAAGGATGAATTCCCCGACAATGATTTCCCGGCTTGATATCCTGATCTATGCCCATGATGGCCGCGGCCTTGGTCATATCAGCCGTTCTATTGCCATCGGCATGGCCCTGCGCAGGTTATACCCTGAACTTAAGGTTCTTTTTATATCCGGCAGTGCGTTTATAGCTGAGCTGATCGACTCCGTTTCGCTGGACTGGCTCAAGCTGCCAGCCTATGCGACCACAATTACCAAAGGCAAATCGCGGGGCATAAACGGCCCGAGTAATTACACGGACAACGAACTAGGCGCACTCCGGGCCGAGGCCATCAAACAGGTGGTGGAAATTTACCGGCCGCGGGTGGTGCTCTGTGACCATTCACCACGGGGTAAACACCGGGAACTGCTCCCGGCCCAGGAGGTCGCAAAAGATACGCCATGGATTCTCGGGGTGCGCGGGGTGGTGGGTGCCGTGCCCCAGGTCTTCTCCGAAGATGCGCGGGCGACCTTCAAGCGGTATTTCCACAAGATACTCTGGTACGGAGATGAGGCCGTCCTTGGTCACTCCGGTCTCAAAGAACTGAGCACATGTTTTGGCTGCGCCCCGATTGCCTGCGGCTATGTCTCACGGTTGGGAGAACTTGGCCGGTGGCGGAAGAGTGAACAGCCCGGACTGAAAAAATATGCAGGAACGATCTCCATCCCCTGGCAGGGAGAAGAAACCAGTGCGGTTGTCAGCAATCTGGCCGCAGCCTTAAAAAATATCGGCCCAGACCATGGACAGTGGCGACTTTTTCTCGGCATGAACGGAGATCAACCAGGCCAGGATCTCGACCAGTTGTTTGCCGATCTTCCCCACGTGCAGGTTGAACCGCCGGGAAGCCGTTATGCCGAGGCCCTGGCGCAATCAAAAACAGCACTTATTTACGGGGGCTATAATTCAATTACCGATGTCCTGTGCCTGAACCTCCCGGCCGTGGTCCTGCTCAGGGCCATGCAGGATGAGGAACAAAAGCTCCACCTGCAGCTGCTTGCCCGGCATACCGGTAATCAGCTCCGCATTCTGCCGGAACATGAAGCCACAGCAGAGGCCCTGGAACAGCTGTTGCGCACCCAGCTGGCCCAGTGCTTACCTAAGCCAACGATCAAATTGAACGGCGCCGAAATCGCGGTCCATGCCCTGGTACAAACTATACATCAGTGCCTTACGCCTCAACTCCTGCCATAAAAAACAGAGAGCGAAGACTTCGAGAAAATTATGGTACGACTTTTATAATATTTTCACCATTGTAGGGTGGGCACCGCCCACCAGAAAACAGTGAATAGGCCCATAAAGGTGGGCGGTGCCCACCGGATTTCATTTTTTATCAAATTACTTGGGTTGCGGGCAAAGCCTGCCTTAGACATTCTTCCAAGGTCGACATAACCTGGCAAATCCTCCGGGAACCGTGCCCGATGACCAGTAGGCTTTGCCCTGCTTGTAATCCACAAACCAGTACCCGGTAGGGCTCCGCCGGGCCTGCACAAAGATAAAGGGCTGCTCCCTGGAAAAACAGGGATGGAGATGCACACCTTTTGCACTGGCGACCGGCTCCATAAGCGACAGGGCCTCTTCCAGAGTCGGCATCCGCCAGTCATGATGACCGGCACATCCCTCTGTATTAAGCTGCTCAATCCTTACGTTCATGCTGCGGATAGAACAGAGATCCAGCCCGGCCCGCTGCCACATGAGCCCTGTTCTCTCGTCAACAACCGTAAGAGCGTCACCGGCATCGGCCAGAGCATTTTCAAAGGAGCCCTTCGGATTGATTTCAGCATCATAAAAATTCCACTGCCTGATGAGCCGCTGCACCTGTTTATCGTCAACTGCTCCATTTTCTACAGGCAGGAGGACTTTTGGGCCCGCATAACCACTTTGACCGGCAGGAGGAAGTGGTTGTCCCATATATTCGATATCCGGTTTTTCCTCCAGGATCGCGATGAGAAAAGGGCTGTCATCGGGCTCAATCACTTCAGTTATCAGCCAATCCTTTAAAACGGCGTCTACAGGGAAGTTATCTCTTGAGCCGGCGGTGCCGCCCTAGTTGACGATTGAAGCTGTCAACAGCTCCGACGGGGCCTTGATCTCGGCCAGGATATTGACGTGTCTTACACCCCGTTCCATGAGGTACAGCCTGGGCTCATCCCCCCAGTTATCAATAAAAAAATAACAGATTCGCTCACGGGTATTGGTCAGTCCCTCCCGCAGGCCCTTAGCGGAAAAGGTGCAGAAGGCAAGATTGGGGGTCATATCCCACTCAACTCTTGCATCGGTCGAATCACTCAGTTTCAGTTTCTTGAACATCCCCATCCTGCTCTATCCTCTTCGCGTCTTTAGATTTCAGGTGGTATGTTATATTCCCATTCGCTTACGTCTTCATACATTCAAAGACAAAATACAAAAAAAATTCAATTACCCATAATCCTCTGCCGAATGCAAGGGATACCATCGCTGAATACCGAAGGGCATTACGAACCCAGTGCATTAATGATGAATTTACAGGGCCCTGCAATCCGGAAGAACAAGCGATGATATCCCTGAGTTGTGAAAATCTGAGCTTTGTACGTAATCAGGAAAAAAATACAAAAAATCAATCCAGTGAAAAGCGCTCCCGCTGAAGGTAGTCGTCAAGGGTCTTCTCATCAATTTCTTTGCGCCGGCCGACCTTACGAGCCGGATTACCGGCCCAGATCTCATACGGACCAGGAATTTTAGTCAACACCGATCCAGCCCCGATCACAACTCCGTCCGGAATATGGGTCACCTGATAGAGGATGATCGACCCGTCGTGGATCCAGACATCGGCCCCGATTTTTTTATCCTGCCAGATTACTCCGTGCTCTTCCTCCAGGGCAAGCAGGGGTTGGGTTCCCAGGTGAATATGATCGTGGGTGTAGATCCGGCAGCGGGCGGATATATTGCACCAGGGGCCGAGTTCAATGGTGCCGGTGCAGTCGATCAGGGCAAAGCGGCTGACCAGGATATTGGTTTCCCGACCCGGGGTGGTAAAAACTTCAGGCGTCAGCCGTAATTCTCCCTTATGCACATGCTTGTGCGGATAGCGGACCGCCTCACCCAGAACATAGTCCAGCTGATCACGGCTTAATGTGGTCGGTCGACGTTCCACCCTGTCTTTTACCCTTACAAATACCGGTCAATTCAAGCAAGACTGCGGCCGACGATCTCTCGCACATCACTGGACAGTTCGCTCTCCGCATTGATTCGCTCCAACTGTTCCTGCATCAATTGCTGCCGCGTCTGATCATACCGGCGCCAGAGGGTCAGCGGGGTCAGCAGGCGGGCGGCAATCTGCGGGTTCATTTGATCAAGAGCCAGGATATGATCGGTCAGAAATACATAGCCCTGGCCGTCTTCGGCATGAAACTGGTGATGGTTGGTGGAACAGAACGCACCTATCAATGCCCGGACTTTATTTGGATTTTTCAAGGAAAAGGCCGGATGCCCGGTTAAGGCCTTGACCCGTTCCAATGTTCCGGGCAGGCTGCAGGTGGCCTGCAGGGTCAACCACTTATCCACCACCAGCGGATCCGACTGCCATTTGCGGTAAAAGTCCTCAAGCAGGGTATCCCCGCGTTCACGGTCGGCATTGACGACAGAACCCAGGGCGGCGGCAACCTCGGTCATATTATCACTGTTTTGATACTGCTCTTCACCAAGTTCCAGGAGCTCTTCACCAACTTCGCCTTCAGCATCCGGAACCAAAAGATACCCGAGCATGACATTACGCAAACTGCGCCTGCCGGCCTCCACAGCCGTGTAGTGATACTCTCCCTCAGTGCCCAGCAGATGATACTTTTCAAAGAAGATATCACGATGTTCCCAGGAGAGCTGATAACGAAAGGCCTGCCGGATATAAAAAATTGCCTCGGGATCCACGGTTGTCATCTGCTGAGCTATCCAGTTTTCGCTTGGCAGGACAAGGGCCAGGGCAAGAAAGGCCGGATCGGACTGCTCATCAGTCAGCAGTTTTTCAAAGGCCTGATGAAACTCTTTGCTCACCGTGAATTCCTGCCCCTGTTGGAAGGATGTAATTCCTGCGAGTACCACCTTCATGGCCAGCTGCTGCCCGGCATCCCAACGGTTAAACGGGTCGGAATCATGGGCCATGAGAAAGGCCAGATCCTGATCACTGCGCTCCATCTTGATCTTGACCGGTGCGGAAAAGTTTCTCAGCATTGAACAGACAGGTTCCCGGTCAATATCGTCAAAGACAAATTTTTGTTCTTGATCCTTAAAGATCAGGGTCTCTTCCAGAAAGGTCTTCCCATCCTGATCAAGCAGACCGACAGTGACCGGCATAAAAAACGGTTTCTTTTGCTCCTGTCCCGGTGTCGGCGGACAGTCCTGCTTGATGGTCAGAACAAACTTTTTATCACCTGCATCATAACGGCTGCTGATAGCCAGCTCCGGAGTACCGGCCTGAGCGTACCAGCGTTTAAAACGGCTCAGGTCATAATCGCACCCATCCTCCATGGCCCGGACAAAGTCGTCGCAGGTCACGGCCTGACCGTCATGGCGCTGGAAATAGAGATCCATGCCCTTGCGAAAGCCGTCAGCCCCCACCAGGGTGTGGATCATCCGAATAACTTCGGCTCCCTTGTTGTACACGGTCAGGGTGTAAAAATTATTGATCTCGACAAAGGAATCCGGTCTGACCGAATGGGCCATGGGGCCGGCATCTTCCCGGAACTGAAAACTGCGAATGACGTTGACGTCATGGATGCGTTTGACCGGGCGCGTGGTCATGTCGGCGGTAAATTCCTGATCCCTGAAGACAGTCAGCCCCTCTTTAAGGCTGAGCTGAAACCAGTCGCGGCAGGTGATCCGATTGCCGGTCCAGTTATGAAAATATTCATGGCCGATAACGCCCTCAATCCCCTCATAATCCATATCAGTCGCGGTTTGCGGGCGGGCAAGGACATATTTGGAATTAAAGACGTTCAAGCCTTTGTTTTCCATGGCACCCATGTTGAAATCATCGACTGCAACAATCATGTACCGGTCGAGGTCGTATTCACGGCCAAAGGATTCCTCATCCCAGCGCATGGCCTTTTTCAGAGAATCCATGGCATGGCCGCATTTTTCCCGATTTCGTTCTTCGACATAGATATACAGGCCTACCTTACGCCCGCTCATGGTGGTGAAATCGTCCTCAATGCAAACCAGATTGCCGGCAACCAGGGCAAAGAGATAGGATGGTTTCTTAAACGGATCATGCCAGCGCACAAAATGACGGCCATCGTCAAGCTCGCCCTCTTCCACTAGGTTGCCGTTTGAGAGCATGACCGGACAGTCTGTGCGACCACCGATAATGGTAGTGGTAAACACGGCCATCACGTCGGGCCGGTCCGGATAGCAGGTAATCCTGCGGAAGCCCTCGGCCTCGCACTGGGTGCAGTAATTGCCCGATGATCTATATAAGCCCTCAAGGGCGGTGTTTGCCTCCGGATTGATACGATTGGTTATCCGCAGTTCAAACTGTTGCGGAACCTGGGCAATCCGCAACTCCCCATCAGTATAATCGTAGGTATCCTCGGACAGGGACGCTCCGTCAAGATGGACGGATAGCAGTTCAAGCTGTTCCCCGGCCAGGGCCAGGGGGCCCGGATTTGCAACCCCGGCCCGCATCTGCAGGGTTGCAGTCACCTGGGTGGAAGCGGGATCTAGTTCAAAACGCAGATCTACGCTATCAACGAGATAGGGCGGCGGAGTATAGTCTTTAAGAAAAATTGTTTTTTTTGTAGTCATGTCAGATTGTTGTTTGATTATAAAAAAGGATCGGTCAATCAGCGATGTCCGGTTCAAAAAAGAGCCAGAGAATTTGCGGGAACTGCTGGCGCAGGCCAGCCTCACACCTGTTGATATTTTCAACAAAGACCCGGCTCGAGTCTTCTTCCCTCATCCTGGCCTTAACTGCAACCATGACATCATCGCCAAGCTGCAGGGTCAGGAGATTGTAAACCTTGTCGACCTCCGGCCTAGCTTCAAGAAACCCGAGCATCTGCTGTTTTACAGCCGGGGGTACTCCCTGGCCGACCAGCAGTGATTTTACTTCAATGCCAATAAAAAAAGCTATAACAATGAGCAGGATCCCAATACAAACACTGCCCAGGGCATCATAGGTTGGATTGCCGGTGACCATGGTTCCGACAACCGCAAGGGTAGCAAAGCTCAGGCCCAGCAGCGCTGCGGAATCCTCGCCGAAGACCACCAGCAGCTCAGATCTTCTGGTTTCTCGAAACCATTGCCATATGGACATGCCCTGGCGCTCCTTGTTGACCTCACGCATACATCCCCAGAGTGAAAGCCCTTCGGCAATCATCGAAAAGACCAACACCGCAATCGCTACATAAGGGGCATTCAACGGTTGCGGGTCGCCAAGCTTATGCACTCCCTCGTAAATGGAAAACAACCCGCCCATGGAAAAAAGAATCAGGGCGACTATAAACGACCAGAAATAGATCTCTTTGCCATGTCCTAATGGATAATCGGCAGAAGGCGGTTTTTTAGCCATCCGGATTCCCAACAGCAGCAGCAACTGATTTCCGCTGTCGGCAAGAGAATGGATGGATTCGGCCATCATGGCACCGGAACCGGTATAGAGGGCGGCGGAGAATTTTGCTACCGCAATGGCAGCGTTTGCAGCAAGGGCGAAGAAGATACTTTTGAGTGAATTTGCACCATGTGACATGATATACACCGTGAAGAAACGTCGTTTTACAGGCGGTCAATATTTCCCGCATGCTGTTGCCGGGAGGTAAACGTAGACTTCGATTCCGAGCGTTGCCGACAACCGGATCCCGGAGCTACATTCGAAATGCCCTGAATCGACTGAGCATTGATCCTTATCAGCCTTCCACCCGGAAGGCCGAGTCAAATTGAGTCGCCTCAGGATGGAGAACAAGATTCTCTTATAAACCAGCATGGCTGGACCAAGATTTTTAACGTCACAGCCACAACCAAGGATGAAAACAGCCCGGAACGGTATCACTTCGTGGTCGATTTTCGGATAAACCAGCATGGCTGGACCAGATTGTACAGGTCACAGCCACAACAAACTATGAAAATAGCCCGGATCGGCATCACTTCGTGGGCGATTTTCGGATAAACCAGCATGGCTGGACCAGGATTTTTAACGTC
>JAJRQC010000135.1 GCA_024280455.1 Deltaproteobacteria bacterium
ACGGTTCTGTGAGGGGCTTGAGACCATCGGAGTCGGCAAGTTTAAGAGCGTTGAACGTAGTAGCCGCGTGCGGCGGGGCGTCAATAAAATCGGCTCTCAAGAACTTGTTGAACAATGATGGAATCGGTCTACTCGACCGGAACAAAGCTGTCGCATTGTCCAGAAAAATACACGATTTCAGCTACGGTTTACGAGGTCTGAAATAAGGTCTCTTCAAACAGGATTGAGTCGTTACCGGGCAGCCATGACACAACGAACAGACTGGGTTGATTACGCAAAAGGGATCGGAATTATCCTGGTGGTCTATGGCCATCTGCTCAGCTCCGGCTTTCATGCCGGTCTTGCTGTCCCTGAGCATTTTTTCCTGCTCTCAGACAGTCTGGTGTACAGCTTTCATATGCCACTTTTCTTTTTTCTGGCCGGTCTTTTTGCCGGCCAGAGCTGCAGGAACCGAGGTGTTAAGGCATTTCTTGTCAATAAACTGGAGATCATTGCCTATCCCTACCTGATCTGGTCTTTTTTCCAGGCCTCGGTGGAACTGGCCTTTGCGTCCCAGTCCTTCAGGGGGGCAACGTACGGGCAACTGCTGGCAATTCCCTACCTGCCGTGGTCACAGTTCTGGTTTTTGTATGCGCTGCTGGCCATGTATGTCGCCTTTGGCATGTTTAGTCTATTGGGTAAATATTTTCATGTGTTTTTATGTATCACGGCCGCTATCCTCTTTCTATGGCCCATCAACAGCGAGGTCATGGCAATGCACGGCTTCTCCACCGGGTTCCTGTTTTTTGTTATTGGTGTGTTGGCTAAGGAGTTTTTCGGCACCTCTGGTAAAATGATGCAAAAAACTATTCCCCCTGTCATAACGCTTGTGTTTTTGTTTATTTTTGCGGGATCCGGCTGGTATATCTTTGAACGGGTCATCGCCCCGACCAGATTGACCGATGGCTCTCATCCCTTCTACTTTCTGTACCTTGCCGGGCTTGGTATACCAATGTGTGTCGGCCTTGCCCAATACCTGGCGGCAAAGAAATGGTGCGGCATGCTCCGGATTCTCGGCAGGTACTCCCTGCAGATCTATCTTGTCCATATGCTGGCCGGGGTGGGCGCCAGAATTATTCTGCTAAATATTTTTCAGGTGAACAATCCGCTTGTCCATATGATTGTCGGGGTAGGGGCAGGCTTAACGGTTCCCATTTTTCTGTACCGGGTAACGTTGAAAATGAATTTTCCCTACCTGTTTACCTGGAGACTGAGAGCAACCGGAATCGAGGGTGAACAATGATTTTTGTCGATGGTCATGTCCATATCTATGATTGTTTTGATGTCGATTTGCTCTTTGCTGCGGCAAGAGATAATTTTAATCGGGCTGCAGGACAGCTTGGTATGAGCACAGAGTCTGTAACCCCTGTACTCCTCTTGACTGAAGGCGCAACAGACCACTGGTACGGGCGACTACTGGAAACAGCTAAGAGCATAGAACAGACTGTATGCAACATATCTGCAGACTGGGATGGCTGTTTTTCTCCGGAAATGGACTCCTTAATGGTCTATCGCCGTGACAACCCTGAGGAAAAACTCTATCTTATCGCCGGCCGTCAGATTGTTACAGCCCAGAGCATTGAGGTACTCGCCCTTTTTGCAGCGACGCAATACAAAACGGGTTATCCCTGGAAGATACCATTGCAACTATTCGGCAATCCCGGGGGATTCCGGTCCTGCCCTGGGGGGCTGGCAAATGGCTGGGAAAACGCGGTCGGCGTATTAGAGAATTTCTTCTCTCCCATGAAGAGGGGCTGCTTTTTCTGGGCGATAACGGTGGCCGTCCTAAATTATGGCCGACCCCGACCCTGTTTACACAGGGCCTGGAAAAGAATATCACGCTCCTGCCCGGAACCGATCCGCTGCCCCTGCCGGATGAAGCCCTGCGTGTGGGCAGCTTTGGTTTTTACCTGCAGGAAGACGGGATGCAGGAAGCGTCACCGGTAGCCTCTCTGCGCCATGCATTATGCTCCGGGAATACAAAAGTTTTCCCTTTTGGTGAGCTGTTGAAAAATAGAGTATTTCTGGCAAACCAGCTGCGGCTGCGTTTTTCCTCCTGACCCTTCTCTTCTCTCAGGAAATATTTTTTAATGACCATTCGTGATTTGGAAAAAATTTGTGCAGATCCGTTTGATATCCTTGTTGTCGGCGGCGGCGTGCATGGGGCAACCATTGTCTACCATCTTGCAAAGGCCGGGTATCGGATCGCAATCGTCGAAAAAGACGATTTCTGCAGTGCAACTTCAGCCAACAGCCTGAAGATTATTCATGGCGGACTCAGGTATCTCCAGCATTTCAATATCAAACGCATGCGTCACTCCATCACGGCCCGGCGGGAGATGATGCAGCTGGCGCCACATCTGGTTGAGCCCCTGGCCTGTATGATGCCGCTGTCCGGCAAGGGCTTGCGGAGTAAAGGCGTTATGCGGGCGGCACTCTTTGTCAACGACTGTATCGGCTGGGATCGTAATCGGGGCCTGCCTGCGGAGATCCGTCTGCCCGGCGGGCGTATTGTATCAAAAGAGCACTGCCTGGAGGTTGTACCTGGTCTTTCCAGCGAAGGACTGGCCGGAGCCTCGGTCTGGTATGATGCCCTTGCCCTCAACACCGAACGACTGGTCCTGGAGTATATTCTCAAAAGTCTTGACCATGGCGCCCGGGCCGCAAACTATGCGGAAGTGACCGGGGTTGAACAAGGGGAGAATGATTTATACCGGGTACGTGTCCGGGACAACCTGAGCCGGGAGGAACACCAGCTGCAGACCCGCTATATTGTCAATGCCTCGGGCCCCTGGTTTGAAGATCTTTTTTGTCCGCCTTCAGGGAAGCATAACGATCGGAAGATAAAGGGGAAAAAACAGAGGTGGGCCCTGGCCCTGAATATTGTCTCCAGAAAAAAGATTTTTACCGATTATGCCGTTGCCCTGGAAGGGCAGAGCCGGTATGAGGATAAAGATGCGATTATCCGGCGCGGCAAACGGCTTTATTTTTTTGTCCCCTGGCGCGGCTGCACCATGATCGGCACCGAGTATGAGGAAAGTGTATCCGGCGGCCCGGACAGGTTGCAGGTGAAAAGAGAAACGATTCAGAATATGGTGGATGAGGTCAATGCAATTTATCCACCGGCAGCCCTTTCCTACGAGGATATTTCTTTCTATCATGCCGGGTTGCTGCCCATGCGCAGCGGGGTGGAGTCCGGTGATATTCAGCTGGAGAAAAACTCGACCTTCCACGAGCATGGAGATATCAATTTCAGCCGGGTACTCTCGGTTAAAGGGGTGAAATACACCACCGCACCCCATGTTGCCCGTGAGATAGTCAAATATTTTACGAAACGTGATTCTGGAAAACGTATGCGAACACCGGTCTGTTCTGCTCCTGCTCCCGGCACATGGAGAAATGACCAGAGTCAAGTTCATAAGATGCTTCAAGGACGGTACGGGCAGAGAGCAGTGCATATTCTGGTTCGGATGCAGGAAGAGCAGGAACGTGCTATATGGCTTGATGAAGCAGCCCGGTTGTTGAAGGCTGAGGTGAGATATCTGATAGATGAGGAAATGGTCTGCACCCTGGCTGATCTCGTCTTTCGGCGCACCGGACTTGGGACTGCGGCGAACCCTGGACGAAAGCTGCTGACAAAACTTTCCGTGTTTATGGGGGATATCCTGAACTGGGACGAGGCGAGAAAGGCCCGGGAAGTAGAAACAGTCTTGCAGAGGTATGCTCCGTTAGAGCCAAAAAAAGATGAAGTGAAATCAGAATGATGAGCTCGCAATTTACTGAAACCGCTGACATTGAGACCGCATCGGACGACTATGCCTCCCGCTTTGCCGGCCCGGTCGGCAGATATTTTCTTGATGTTCAGGCCCGGCTGACCCTGGATCTGCTTCGGGACCTTCCCGGGGCCTCGATTCTGGATGTGGGCGGCGGCCACGGACAGCTGACCATGCCGCTGGCAGAGGCCGGTTTTAAGCTAACCGTGACCGGCAGTGGTGATATCTGTCGGGTGCGGCTGGATAAATATTGTGATAAAGAACGTTTTACCTATCTCACCTGTGACAGCCTGAATCTTCCTTTTGCCGACAACCATTTTGATGTGGTCATGGCCTTTCGCCTGCTGCCCCATGCCGATCAGTGGCAGAGCTTGATTAGGGAAATGTGCCGGGTGGCCGGCAAGGCTGTCATTTTTGACTATCCGGACAGAAGAAGCGCAAACATTCTCTATGACCTGCTGTTTGATCTGAAAAAAAACATGGAGGGCAATACCCGGACCTATACCCTGTTTTCCAGACGGGAAATTGCTGCTGAATTGACGGCCAATGGTTTTACAGTCCCGGCATTTAAACCGGAATTTTTTATGCCCATGGTTATTCATCGGAAAATGAAAAGCCCGAAGATCTCCGGTATGCTGGAGACATGTTTCCGGGTGACGGGCCTGACATTCCTGTTCGGCTCTCCCATCATTGTCCGCAGTGATATGAAATCGTAACCGGAATATACACATCACTGAACGGCGGTGCCAAACAGTGCAGGATGTGGAATCGTCCTTCAGGGGAATTGCCGACCATCATCGAAGGCGTATACGTTAAAACCCGAAACTCGGAACCCGAAACCAGAACCCCGGAACCTGTTTTTTGAATATTCTTCTTCTTGCCCCTCAGCCCTTTTATCAGGATCGGGGAACCCCTATCGCGGTCAAACTTCTGGCACAGGCACTTGCCCGGCAGGGGCATATCGTTCACCTGCTGGTCTTCAGCGAGGGAGAGGATATCAGTCTTCCCGGAGTGACACTCCATCGGCATATCCGCCTGCCCGGTCTCTCCGGTATCAAGCCCGGCCTGTCACCAAAAAAGATTCTCTGTGATTTCTTTTTATTTCTCAAGGCGGTCAACTTGGTCCGCAGATATGATTTTGATCTGATCCATGCCGTTGAAGAGGCGGTGTTCATGGCCCTTGTTCTGCAAAAAGTATTCAAAACCCCCTATGTCTATGACATGGATTCCTGCATGTCGGCGCAGATTGTTGACAGGTTCCCGGCTCTGGGCTTTGCGCGTCGAGCAATGGAATGGCCGGAAAAGGCGGCCATAACCAGGAGCAGCGGCGTGCTCCCGGTCTGTAAATCGCTGGAGGATATGGTCCGGAACCATGCACCCGAAACTCTCACGACTCGTCTGGAAGATATAACCCTGCTTGAGAAGAACGATGACGGGATCGAAGATCTGCGCCGGGAATTGGCAATAGAGGGGGTTCTGCTGATGTATGTGGGTAATTTGGAGAAATATCAAGGTGTTGACCTGATCCTTGCCGGCATGCAGGAGGCCCTGAAGCAACGGGAGGACCTGACTCTTGTCCTGATCGGCGGCAGCGAGGATGATCTTGCCTTGTATAGAGCACGCATAAAAGAGCTTGATCTTGATGCAAAAGTCTTTTTTTGCGGTCCCCGTCCTGTTACAATGCTTGGTTTTTATCTGGGCCAGGCGGATATCCTGGTCTCGCCCCGGATCCAGGGCAACAATACGCCGATGAAGATTTATTCGTATCTTGACTCCGGAAAACCGGTGCTGGCAACGGATCTGCCCACCCATACCCAGGTTCTGGATGAACGGATTTCCTGCCTGGTTCAACCGGTCCCGGCAGCAATGGCCCGGGGAATTCTTTTGCTGGCAGGGGATGAAACTCTACGACAAAAAATCGGCATCCAGGCGAGGCAGCGGGTCGCCGATGAGTATTCACTGCCGGCCTTTGAACGGAAATTAAAAAGTTTTTACCAAACATTGCAAGCCCGGCTTGGAATATAGGAAAGGTCTATAATGTGTGGAATTTGCGGTTTTAACTGGAGAGATGAAGCGCTGATCCACCGGATGAACGATCAACTGGTTCATCGCGGTCCGGACCAGGATGGAGTCTTCTGCACCGATCGGGTCTCTCTGGGGCACCGGCGCCTGAGTATTATTGATCTCAGTGAACACGGCAGACAGCCCATGTTCAACGAGGATAAAACACTCTGCCTGGTTTTTAACGGCGAGATCTATAACTTCCAGGAACTCCGTGAACTTTTGATCGGCAAGGGGCACGTCTTCAGCTCAAATTCCGATTCCGAGGTTATTCTTCATGCCTATGAGGAATACGGCACCGGTGTCCTTGACAGGCTTCGCGGCATGTTCGCCTTTGCCCTGTTCGATAGCAACGACAACTCGATTTTTCTGGCCCGGGACCGGATCGGGATCAAGCCGCTCTACTATTATCACAAGGACAACCGGCTGCTCTTTGCCTCTGAAATCAAGGCCATCTTAGAGGACACAGAGGTTGAGCGGAAATTGAACCATCAAGCCCTGTACGACTATATCGGCTTTGAGTTTGTGCCGGCGCCGGCCACCATGTTTGAGGATATCTTCAAACTTCCGGCCGGTCATTATTTGATGATGCGGGAAGGGCAGGTGGAGATCAAACAGTACTGGGATCTCAGCTTTGCCCAAGGAAAAAATGAGCTGGATTATGCTGGTAGTGTCGAGCGGCTGCGCGAGCTGCTTGATTATTCAGTCAAAAGCCATCTCGTCAGTGACGTGCCCCTGGGTGTATTTCTCTCCGGCGGCCTGGATTCCAGCGCCATCGTTGCCATGATGCGTCGTCATATTTCCGGCCCGCTTAAGACCTTTACCATCGGCTATGAGGATAAAACCTTCAGCGAGCTCGAGTATGCGGCCCAGGTAGCGGAGTATTTTGAGACCGAGCACCAGGTGTTGATGCTTGATGATATCAAACCCGAGTATGTGGAAAAGACCCTCTGGCATCTTGATGAACCGATGACCGATCTCTCCACCGTGCCGCTGTATCTGCTCTGTAAACAGGCCAGGGAACATGTTACGGTCTGTTTGAGCGGCGAGGGCGCGGATGAGAGCTTTGCCGGCTATGATCGCTTCAAGGCCAGCAAACTTAACCTGTTCTTTAGAGCCCTGCCGGCACCGATCCGTAAACAGGTGGTCGGCAGGTTAATTAACCTGCTGCCGGATCAGCCCCAGAAAAAGGGCGCGGTCAACATGCTCAAGCGCTTTGTCGAGGGGGCGAACCTTCCTCCGGAAGGGCATCATCTTCGCTGGCAGTATTTTGCAAACGAGGGGCAGAATAACCGGTTGTTTAATGCCGGCTTCAAAGCTCAGACCGCATTTGATCCCTTTCGGATTGTTCGTGACTACTCAGAGCGATGTGACGCCACGGATAGAATTAACAAAGAAATTTATCTGGATATGCGGTATATGATGACCGACAGTGTCCTGATGAAGGTCGATAAGATGAGCATGGCCAGCTCCCTTGAGGTGCGGGTACCGCTGCTTGATCATGTGCTGGTCGAATTCCTGGCCTCGCTGCCCGGCAACTGGAAGCTGAAGGGCTTGAAGACAAAGTATATTTTCCGTTCGGCCTTAAACGGGTTGCTGCCGGATAACATCGTCAATCGCGGCAAGCAGGGCTACAGCCTGCCGGTCAAGCATCTCCTGCGCGGCGAAATGAAATCCTACATGGTTTCCCTGCTTAACGATTCATCGATTATCCGGGAAAATATGGATATCGACTATGTTAATCAGTTGATCAAGGAACATTGCGATATGGCGCATAACCATAATCATGTCCTCTGGGCATTAATTAATGTTGCCATCTGGCATAATCGATTTTTTAAATAATTTTCGAGGGGTTTTTCGGGCTTGATGGATGAGTTGCTCTGCTGCCGCCTTTGTGTAATATTGTAATGCCTGTGTCCATGATTGTTTTTACAAAAGGATCTTCGGGGGTGAAATTTTGTGGACTATATGGAATAGGTTCAAGATCACTGCTTATTTTTAATTTAATTCGTCTGATTTTATTTCTGTCTTTGAATCGATCTCCTTCAAAATCTGATGAAACAAGTGCAATATCTATATCGCTCCAGGAGGTATGGGTTGCCTGCGCATAGCTGCCAAACAGTATTGCCTGATCAATAGTGATATTATTTTTTTCCAGCTCTTCCAGAAATTGTTTAATTATGGAAGTAATGTTATCCGGGATTTGAGCCATGTCGCCATTCCTTCTATCTGCTTGAAATAATATTCAGAAAAGTCTTTTGTACATTTTTTATAGAATTCATTTTTAAATTGAGGGTATCTCACCTCTAAGTTGAAATCATTAATTTCATCTAAGAGGATTTTTTGTTCTTCCGTTAAGTTGATTTTAGTATGTTCTGCTAACTTGATAAGGTTGTGTGTTCTGGGGGGAAGTTGGTTGTTATTATCTTTGACGAAATGAGCCTTTAGGATTTTTTCAAGAACCAGGTGGCCGATAAACAAACACCAGTCATACCTTCCTGTTGAAAAAAGGCTTGCAGCTGTGTCCCAATCATGGTCGGCGCTGTCTAACCAGTATTGAATATGCTCCTCGAGTTTCATTAATTATTCAGTCGTTGTTGTGCAGAGTAGACTAAAATTTATTTATACTATTATCATACCATATAAACCAGCATGGCTGGACCAAATTTTTAGGTCACAGCCACAACCAACCATGAAAATGGCCTAAAAGGTTCCATCTTCGAGGCCATTTTCGGATAAACCAGCATGGCTGGACCAGATTTTTCAGGTCACAGCCACAACAAACTATGAAAATAGCCTGGATCGGCAGCGCTTCACGGGCTATTTTCAGATAAAGAGTACAAGGAGTAAACTATGAAAGTTCTGGTTACCGGGGGAACCGGTTTTACCGGCAAAGCCCTGGTCAGAAGACTGCTGGATAACGGCCATGAGGTGGTGGCCCTTGATTACCAGGAAGGGCTGAAGACCGAGGAGCTCCGTCAGTGGGGAGCAACGGTTGTCATCGGCACGGTGACCGATGCCGAGGTTGTTGAGAAGTGTATGCAGGGTGTTGATGTTGTTCAGCATCTGGCGGCTGCCTTCCGGGAAATGGATGTTCCCAACTCGTATTATGACGAGGTTAATGTGGGTGGAACCCGTATTGTCCTGGAGTCGGCGTTGAAGAACGGGGTGAAGAAGTTTATCTACTGCTCCACCTGCGGGGTGCACGGCAACGTGGAACATCCACCCGCCCCTGAAACCGCACCCATCAATGCCGCCGACTACTACCAGCAGACCAAGTACGAGGCCGAACCCATTGTTCTTGATTATGTGAAAAAAGGGTTGAAGGCCACCATTATCCGACCGGCCGCCATCTACGGTCCCGGGGACCCGGAGCGGTTTTTCATGATTTTCAAGCGGGTGAACGATGGCATGTTCCCCATGTTCGGCAGTGGCAAAACTTTATATCATCCCCTCTACATCGACAGCCTGATTGATGCCCATATTCTTGCCATGGACGAGGATAAGGGCAATGGCGAGGCCTATCTTATCGCCGATGAAGAGTATGTGGAGATTGAAGATCTTGTCCGCCGCACCGCCAGGGCCCTCGGGGTTGAGGTGAAAATCCCTCACTATCCCATCTGGCCGCTGATCATTGCCGGTCATTTTTTCGAGAAGGTCTGTAAACCGTTTAAGATCAAGCCGCCCATTTTTCCCCGCCGTGTTGACTGGTACCGGCAGAACAGGGCCTTTGATATCAGTAAGGCCAAGCGGGATCTCGGCTATGCCCCAAAAATTGGTCTTGATGAGGGGTTAAAGAGAACCGGGGAATGGTATCGTCAGGAAGGGTACTTATAGCCGAAAATCAACATTCTCGTCCCATTTTCAACAAGGCGACGAGGCCAAAAAATATCTAAAGTTATCCACAATGCTCAGCTTGATGCAAGGGATACCATCGCTGTAGAATGTAGAGTGGGCACCGCCCACGGAAAATCGACTCAGCCTGCCGGAAACGTCTTGGATCCCCGCCAAAAGCATGCGGGGATGACGGAAAAAGAAAACGTGACCAAGTAGAAGTAAAAAACGTCCTGAAAATAAACTTCTAACTCAATAATGGCCGAAAAAAAAACACATAAGGCGATTACCGGCAAAGGATCGGCCCTGAGCAAATACCAGGATGTTCTTGTCGGCAACCGTTCCTTTCTCTTTCTCCTCTACTTTGAGTGGTGCGGGTGGCTCGGGGTTGTGCCGGGGGCGCTTGGCATGCTCCTGCGGCAGGTTTTCTGGCCCCGTCTCTTTGGCGCCTGCGGGAAAAAGGTCGCCTTTGGCCGGGGGATTGTGCTCAGGCATCCCAAACGGATTCACCTGGGAAACTCGGTGGTGATCAGTGAGGGCTGTATTCTTGATGCAAGAAATTCTGAAACAGACAGGGCAATTGTCCTGGGCAGGGATGTCATCCTCTCCAATAATGTGGTGCTCTCATGTAAAAACGGCTCCATCTCCATTGGAGAGGCAACCGGGGTGAATACGGGAACAATTATTCAGTCAACCAATAACTGCCCTGTTGCCATCGGGGCGGACGGGATTATCGGCCAGATGTGTTTTGTGGTCGCCGGCGGCAGCTACAATATTGATCGTCTTGATGTCCCTATCCGGATGCAGGGGATAAAAGAGGACGGCGGGGTAGATATCGAAAACAATGTCTGGCTGGGCGGTAAGGTAACGGTGCTTGGCGGGGCCACAATCGGGACCGGATCGGTTGTGGCGGCCGCTGCCGTTGTGACCAGGTCCATTCCACCCTATTCGATAGCAAAAGGGGTTCCGGCCCGGGTCACCGGCAGCAGAACACAGGGAAAAGAAGAATGCGCATAGGAATTATGATGCGGTCGGCCGACGAGGCCGGCGGTATCGGGGTGTACGCCCGCAATATCGTAGAAGAGCTACTCAAACTCGACCATGAAAACGAGTATGTCTTATTCTATAAGACAAAAAAACACCTGGGGAGTTACAATAAATTTGCCAACTGTCGGGAACTCTTTCTGCCCGGAAAAAACAAGGCAGTCTGGGACCAATGGAGAATTCCACGGGCTGCGCGAACAGAGCAGATTGATCTGATTTTCAATCCAAAATTCACCGTTCCCCTGTTTACCCGCTGCAAAACCATGATGGTGGTACACGGGGCGGACTGGTTTATTCCGCCCTATGACGAGGTGTATACCACCCTGGATAACTTTTATATCAAGAGAGTGATGCCGCTCTACTTTCGTCGGGCCGATGCCATCAGCTCAGTCTCGGATTACTCAACCGATGGTTTTGTCCAGGCCTTTCCCTGGTGCAAAGACAAGATCAAGACTATTTATTTCGGTCCGAACAGGATTTTTAAACGTATTACCGATCAGCAAACCCTGGAAGCCATACGGCAGAAATATAATCTGCCGGAAAAATTTATCCTGACCGTTATCCGCTATGATCACGGGGCCAGGAATACGCGTAAGAATTTCAAAGGTATGGCCGAGGCTTTTTCTTTATATAAAAAGATGGGTGGCAAAGAAAAGTTTGTTGTCGTCGGCAGGGATTGTGACCTCTACGGCAAAGAACATGACCTGAAGGCCATGGGGATAGAAGAGGATATCATCTTTACCGGTCTGGTGCCCCAGGAGGATCTGCCGGCGTTCTACAGTCTTGCCCGACTCTATCTCTATACCACCATTATTGAGGCCTTTCCGATCCCCACCACCGAGGCCATGGCCTGTGGCTGCCCCATAGTCACCTCCAATGGAACCGGCCTGGAAGAGCTGACCCACGGGGTTTCGCTGGCCGTTGACCCGTTGGACAGCAACGCCATTGCCCAGGCCATGAACAAGGTACTGGCAGATGAAGCCCTGCAGGAGGAGATGCGTACAAAGGGGTTTGAGCGTTCAAAGATCTTCAGCTGGGAAAAATGCGCGGTCCAGACCCTGGAGATTTTTGAACGACTGGTAAAGGGGAGCTGAGGGATGGCTTCACCTCTTGTTGTTCTTGTCATTCTGACCTGTAACCAGAAACAGGTGACCTTGGATTGTCTGGACAGCTTTACGGATTGTTCGTACCCGAACAAACAGATTGTCCTGGTCGATAACGGTTCCGAAGACGGTGTTGAGGCCGAAGTTAACCGGAAATTTCCCAGTGTTATTGTGCTGCGAAATAAAAAGAATATCGGCGCTGCCGGCGGGCGGAATACCGGAATTGAATATGCCCTGCAGCATCTCGATTTCACCTATATCATGTTCATGGACAACGACATTGTCGTCAGTCCCGATTTCCTGAGCAGGTTGGTGGAAGGACTGGAATCCTGCAAAAATCTCCTGGTTGAGATTGCCTCGCCGCTTCTCTATCAGATGGGAACCGACAACATTATTGACTGTGCCGGGGGTGCGATGCTGAATTTCTATACCGGTTCAACCCAGACCCGGGGCCATGGGGAGGTTGACAACGGCCAGTATAACCGGGAAAAGTTTCCGGAGTGTGTACCGACCACGGTGCTTATGCATCGCAGAGCGCTGGAACGGGCCGAAAGGTTTGATATCTCCTTTGATCCCTACGGTTATGAAGATCTCGACATGGTCCTGCGGGCCAATCCGGAGCGTAATCCTTTTTTATTTGTTCCGGAGGCCGTGGTCTGGCATCTGGGCTCAAAAACCGGGTTTTCCGGTTATACCGCTGAATATACCCGGATGAAGGGGCAGAATATGCGCCGGTTTTTCAAGCGCCATTCCACCCGGTTGCAGTGGCTCTGCTTTAATCTCCTGCTGCCGTTTCTCAGCGTAAAGACCATTGTCCGGGAACTTCGTCGAGGCAATGTGAAGGCGATTTTCGGTCTGATCAAAGGATTTCTCAGTGGCTCAAAATAGGTTGTATATCTCGTCAGCTCCGTAGTCGGCGCCTCCATGCGTATCATTTCAAAATTAATAAAGATATTGACGAAGAATCAGGAGAATTTTTTCTCAATGGGGGCCACGGTCTGCCGGGCCTGCTCCCGGTTTCTGCTTGTCTTTCTGGCAAGCTTTTTACTGTCGAAATACGAGTTCGGCATCTTTAATATTTTTATCTCCATCTATTTCTTCTCCCGGCTCTTTTCAGAAAATTCGCTCAACCTGCCGTTTATCAAATTTGCCGCCGATGGTGAACACGATCCAGCCCTGGTCAACTTTCAGATTATCCTGCTGAAGATACTCTATGTCCTGCTGGTTTCTTTTTTCATCTTCCTCTGCTCCGATGTTATTGTTGAGTATTCCGGTCTGGAAAGGAAAAGTCTGCTCCTGCTGCTGCCGTTTATGCTGTTGTCGCTGACCTTTTATATGTTTGTCGGCCAGATCCTTATCTCGCAGATACGAATGCGGCTTCTGTTTGTCTATGAACTGCTGAACTGTCTTGTGTTCGCCTTGTTACTGGCACTGTTTTTCTTTTTCGGCGACGGCTTTTCCACCGAAAGACTGGTCCTGGTATTTTCCGCCGCCATGGGCGGCTCAGCTCTGCTCGGTACTGTTGTCTTTCGTCGCTTTATCCATATTATTCCCCGGGTGGATAAAGAACTGTTCTGGAAGATTATCCATTATTCAAAGTTTACCATCTTGAGTGGAATTTCCTCTCTGGTGATCCTGAAAGCAGACGTATTGATGCTGGGATATTTTCGTACACCCCAGGAAGTCGGCATATACGGTATGGCCCTGTTTGTTAATGAAGCGGTACAGGTGGTTTTTGATTCCGTGCTGCGTATCTGTCTGCCCAGGGCCTCTGCCCTGTCCGGTGAAGGAGACAGTGGACAGATCAAAATCCTGTTTCGCCAGTCCGTGAAAAATATTTATATCGGCATCCTGCCGATAGTGGCATTCCTTGCCGTTGCGGCTCCATCCGCAATCCATTTGGTGTACAAAGGGAAATATGACGATTCTATTTTGCTCATCTATCTGTTTCTGGCCGCATCGCTGGTAAAACCCGTGGGCTACGTCGCGGGTATCATCCTGGGCGCTACCGGCAATATCCGGCTTGATAACCGCAACTGCTGGATTTCAGCAATGTTGAATGTGATTTGTAACGTTCTCCTAATACCAAGATTTGGAGTAATGGGAGCGGCGATTGCCTCCACGGTGAGTTTCACCAGTTTGACTGTTCTGCATTACCTCTCGGTTCGGCACGCAGTGTTTTACCAAGAAAAACAGGAATAGATGGCTTGAAAGTCCGAGAAGGCGGAAAGGGCGGTGGGGATTATCTTTTTCCGAAATTGTTTGACAAAATATATGGCACAAGGTATTACCAAAGACAATTTGTGGTCAATATTTATAACTTTATATATGTAGAGGTGCTATGCTTTTCTTTAAGAAGAATCTCAGCCGGCGGCTGAACAAAAGTATTGTGAGTGTCTTGGCCCTGGCGTTATTAACGTTTTTTTCCATGTCGGTAAAATGTGTTGCGGCTGATTATGACTGGATAACGGTATATCCTGAACACATTGGTATTTTTACGACTGTCGGGGTGCAACAGTTTGTCGCCTTTGGCTATAAAAATGATGGGACCCGGGAGAATATCACCAGGAAGGTGGACTGGGTCAGCAGTAATGAAAATGTTATCAAGATAGATAAGGATGGCTTGGCAACAATCCCCACCGGGATTACATCCGGTCAGGTGAAGATTACCTGTTCATATCCCAAGACCGGTAAAGTCGCGACGGGTGTCAATCTGTTACTCTTAAAAAAAAGTAGGTACTCGGTAACCCCCAGTGCCGGTGCAAACGGAACTATCTCGCCGAGTACTGTACAGCGCGTAGTTGAAGGCGCAACCACCACGTTTACGGTCACCCCGGACACCGGGTATACGACTGCATCGGTGGACGGGACCTGCGGCGGCACCCTGGTCGGCACCACCTACACCACAAGCTCCATTACCGCCGACTGTACGGTTAGCGCAACCTTTGTAATCAATACCTATACGTTAACGTATACTGCTGGAGCAAATGGCAGTATTACCGGTACCACACCTCAAACGGTTGATTACGGTGCAGATGGGGCAGCGGTAACGGCAGCGCCGGATGCAAATTATCACTTTGTTGATTGGAGTGACGGTTCAGTCGCCAATCCACGTACGGATACTGCTGTAACGTCGGATGTCACTGTTACCGCTAATTTTGCAATCGATACCTATACATTAACGTATACAGCTGGAGCAAATGGCAGTATTACCGGTACCACACCTCAAACGGTTGATTACGGTGCAGATGGGGCAGCGGTAACGGCAGCGCCGGATGCAAATTATCACTTTGTTGATTGGAGTGACGGTTCAGTCGCCAATCCGCGTACGGATACCAATGTGACCTCGGATGTCACTGTTAGCGCTAATTTTGCAATCGACACCTTTGCCGTAACTCCATCAACGACTGGAAATGGAGTAATCTCGCCAAGTACGATACAGACAGCTGACTATAACACCACGGTATCCTTTACTCTGACCCCGGTTGATACATTTTCATTGATCGATGTGACCGGGACGTGTCCTGCAGGGACGACCACAGACAATGGAGACGGCACCTTTGGGTACACCACCGGTGCTGTTACGGCAGATTGTTCGGTTATTGCAAATTTTACTAGTATTTGACTGCCTACATGTTGAAAGAACAAATCGAACTGCTCAATATCAGCCCCAGAAAATAGGAGTTTATCGTGAAAGATATAAAAAACCTGTCAAAATATATCCTGATAGTCGGCGCGATGCTGCCGTTTATTGCCACCCAGAACGTGACCGCCGCTCCCCTCACAGCGTCCACATCCGCCACTGTTGTCAATGTGACG
Source organism: Deltaproteobacteria bacterium (assembly GCA_024280455.1). GTDB lineage: Bacteria > Desulfobacterota > Desulfobulbia > Desulfobulbales > Desulfobulbaceae > DRLX01. The sequence goes on from JAJRQC010000135.1 coordinate 15,674, forward strand.
GAATTCCCGTTCAACAGTATTGATATTACTCAATGGGCCGGTCCATGGCCCAATGACCCCGACGTCATCATTCCCGCGCCGGGCGGTCAGGAGGTGTATCTCAACAATGTTCATTTTACCGCAACCCATCTGTCCTGGGAGACCACACCTTTTTATACTCCATACCCGACATTTCCCAATACCGTTAACTCCATGGTTGCCGCAATCTGGTCAACCGATAAGGGAAAAACCTTTAAACTCGGTTCCTGGGACTACCTTGCCGCCTCAACCCACGCCAAGGGCATAGAGGGGGGAATGCCGGATTGCTGGATGGGCACCATGGTCCATTCCATCTGTGACCGCAAGGCCGGCGAGTGTAACGGCCGGAACAGGAGTAATCTTTACTTCACGGAATATCCTTCCGGAAATGCAAGTTGCTGGGGAACCGTAAAATGAGCTGACTGTACAGCTTCAGCAGTTCCATTCAGGCGGATTTACCATAAACAACCTTGTCTCTTGAAGACAGGGTTGTTTTGTTTTTTGCTCATTGTATAGAAAAATATGGTTGTTACCAGAAAAATAAATGCACTGTTGTCTGTGCTTGATCTCTGTATCGTCAATAAATCAATACTTTATGACTGGCAAACAGGTGAGACCGGTGAAGACACACAAGAGCTGCGTCTTCCTGACGGGGCGGCCGAATATCTGGTCATCGATAACCCTCGTCTCCGGGAACTGCGCGAACGGTATGCCGAATTTCAGGCCAGGGCGTCGGTACCGATTGTCTGGACCGATGAGTATGTTCAGTCCTATGGTCTGCAATCTTTTCGGGGTGATAACTGCTATGTCTGGCAGACAAAAGATCCCAACTGTGATGAGATCAACTACTGTTTGACGGCCTACTATGCACAGGCCATTGACAGGTTAGGGGTTTTACAGAATAACAGTGAAGACGGCCTGTTCGGAGTACATACCTATCCGATTTCTTCCAGAGATTTCAGCAGAGATATCCTCGACTCGACTGCAGAACTCAACTTTCTTGAAAAACACTTGAATCTCTCCAGCCGGGAAAACCTGCAAATTCTGGATATCGGCGCCGGCTATGGCCGGTTAGCCCATCGAACGGCAAGTACACTTTCTAATCTGTCGACTTATTTCTGTACCGATGCCGTTCCGGAATCGACCTTCCTCTCTGAATACCACATTAAATTCCGCAACCTTAAAGACCGGGTCACGGTTGTACCCCTTGACGAAATTGAAGAATGTATCCGGCAACAGGATATTGACCTTGCCGTCAATATCCACAGCTTTTCGGAATGCAGCCTAGAGGCCATTGAGTGGTGGCTTGCTCTTCTTGCCGCAGGAAAAGTCCGGAATCTGTTTATTGTCCCTAATTCTTCGGATCACGGCGGAGAACGACTTGCCTTAAACAGTGGAGAAGATTTTTCAGCGTTGGTTGAGAAATATGGCTATATTCTGAAAATTAAAGCTCCTAAATATGAAGACCCTCTGGTGCAGAAATTTGGAGTATCTCCAACATGGTATTATCTGTACCAGTTGGACGACTAGTTATTTTGTTTTTACCCCGGGTTTTCATTGTTCGTGCGCATGTTGTGGTCGTGATTTCAAATCAATTCGCCACTGATTTTTTTTATTCTAACAAAAGAGTGGTTTGAGGTACTAAAATTGGACGTTTCTGTTGTTATTCCCCTCCTGAACGAGGAAAAAAATATACCTATTCTCTATGATGAATTAACAGAGACGTTACAGAAAACCGGTCTGGAGTATGAACTGGTCTTTGTAGATGACGGCAGCACCGAGTCCAGTCTGCAAATCCTTGAAGGGCTACAGCAGAAGGATTCACATCTCTGTGTGGTCTCCCTACGGAAAAATTTTGGTCAGACTGCAGCGATGACCGCCGGCTTTGACATGGCGGAAGGTGATATTATAATTGCCATGGATGCGGACCTGCAAAACGATCCGGCCGATATTCCCATGTTGCTTGAAAAAATTAACGAAGGGGTCGATATGGTCACCGGCTGGCGATATAACCGCCAGGATCCATTTTTCAGCCGGAGGCTCCCCTCAAAAATCGCTAACAGGATCATCTCCTGGGCAACCGGTGTCCATCTTCATGATTATGGCTGCACCTTAAAGGCGTTTCGGCGCGATGTGATTGAGAATATAAAGCTCTATGGCGAGATGCATCGTTTTATCCCGGCCATAGCCAGTGCCATGGGGGTCTCCATTGCCGAGGTCAAGGTCAATCACCGCTCAAGACGGTTTGGAACCTCGAAATACGGTATCTCAAGAACCCTGCGGGTGATCCTGGATCTCATTACTGTAAAGTTTCTGTTGAACTATTCCACCCGGCCGATTCATGTCTTTGGTACAATAGGCTTTATTTCAGGTTCCGTAGGGATGCTGATGGCCATTGTCCTGACCTTTCAACGTCAAGTCTACGGAATTCCACTCTCAGACCGTCCTCTGCTGCTTCTTGCTGTTCTTTTAATTTTTGTTGGTGTACAGTTTGTTACCATCGGTCTGGTCGCTGAAATGCTGGCCAGGACATACCATGAGTCACAGAATAAGCCGACGTATTATGTGCGTAGAATTATAGGAAGGGAGTGAAGGTATTTGTTGCTATGAATTTTTTATCTGATACGTTGTCGGCCTCATGTCGCTGGCACATGACTACGGTATTATGCCTGTTGTTTATTTTTTTGTCAGGTGGAATTGGCTTCGCCGCACCGGGCGGAGAGTCCGCATCCTTTCCTTCACCGGAGCTGCAGCTGGTCTGGTCCGCTGACTACGGCAAGGGTGAGCAGGTTTTTTTCAGTAGGTACAATGGAAAAGATTGGACAATTCCTGTCCAGATCTCCGAGGGGAAACAATTTGTCTTCAAGCCCGTCAGTGCTGTTGGTGATGATGGGAAGATCTGGGTTATCTGGCCGGAGAGTGGAAAAAAGGGAAATACCCTGCAATTTTCAGTGTACCGGAACTCCAGCTGGTCCCGGCCGCAACCAATTGGAACAGGGCTGGACGATAACCGTGCCGTTACCGTTATTGTAGATACGAGCGGCAGGCCATGGCTTGCCTGGACCGGAGCAAAAAAATCCTACTCCGATGTTTTCTGGTCGCGTTGGAACGGGACGGATTGGGATACTCCGGTAATGGCCCATAAAGAAAATAATGTACCTGATCTTCATCCGGAACTTGCCCTTGATGATTCCGGTCGCCTTATTCTTTCCTGGCAGACATATATGGGGGGGGGATATCGTACAATCATGCAGGAGTGGGATGGACGGAAGTGGAAAACATTCCAGCCTGATGTAAAAAAAAAGAGCGCGATGAAAAGAAGTCCAGAACTAAAGAATATGCCGCCGTTGCCTGAATTTATTAAAGAATTCCAGAAGGCCACGCTTTTTATGAAAACAAAAGAAGGCGCCGGGTCTATTCCGCTTCCTCTCTTATAAGTTATTGTGTTTGACCAATGATCTGTGTTGAGAAGACGGTACTGAGTCGTTTGTTTCGTTTGTGTTTGAGCCTGATTTCGCTCATCCTGATTCCGGGAGCCGGCTTCTGTCAGGCCGGAGTCATCATTGGCTTTGGGGATAGCCTGACCGAGGGCTGTGATGTTCTGTCGGGTGGAGACTGCGGCTGGGTCGGTGGAACCGGATATACAGGAGAACTGGAGTCCCTGTTGACCTCAAACGGGTACAATTACAATGTATACAATTTTGGCAAGGGGGGGGAGACCACCGCTGATGCCCTGACGGATGGAAGGTTTGACAGCGTTCTGAATGAGACATGTAATCAGGGTGCAAAATATATCCTGCTTCTTGAAGGCACCAATGACCTTTTGCATGGTGCCAGCGGCCTGGATGTCAAGTTTAATCTCGGGGAAATGATCAGGAAGAGCCGGGACAAGGGGGTAGAACCCCTGCTGGCCACGATAACACCGGATCCGAACCCGGAGCACAGCTATAAGAATATACCCTTAATGAATGATTATATTCGTGCTTTGGCTGCTGAAAAAGATGTTGTTCTGGTTGACTTGAACAGTGCCATGGCCCCCTATTGGGATACTTACACAAATCCACGGGCCTGTTATAACGATCTGCTCCATCCCAATCCCACCGGCTTTGATGCCATGGCTGCCGTCTGGTACGCGACTCTGGCCGAGTTGTTGCCCCGTCCATTGACCTGGCTCCATCTTCTGCTTAAAACTCCGTAACAACACGAGGTCGATCCTCATTCATGCAGACAAGGTTCTCTTTTCGATTGGCTCTGGCCGGTATCCTGCTGTCTGCCGCATTCCTGCTTCTTGCCGGGTCGTGGTACTGTTACACCTCGACATTCGACACCGCCACCGTCGGTCTGATGGGGGTCAATATCCTCCATGGGGAACGACCGCTGTTTTATTATGGCCAGCCCTATTTCGGTGCTCTGGAGGCATATCTTGCCGCCTTGTATCTTTTTGTATTTGGTTTTTCCGAATTTGTCGTGAGTCTGTCCCCCATTACCTTTGCTCTGGGTTGGGTTTTTTTCTCCTATCTCCTCTTTACTCGTATTCACAGCCGGACAGCCGGGCTGATCGCCGCCGCCTGCACCGGGTTCCCAGGATATTATATATTCTGGTATTCCATTGCCACCTACGGAGGCTATTCGGCAATTTTATGTATCGGCACGGCTATTCTCTGGCTCTGCCTGCGGATGCTGCAGGAAAATGTACAAAAGAAATCTCTGGTCCTCCATAGTCTGGGTCTCGGTCTTCTGATCGGACTTGGAATCTGGGTTCATCCCCTGACCTTTCCCTATATCGCCATCGGGGCCGGTATATTGGGGATCTTTGTTGTTAAAGAGCGGTTCCGCCCGGACATTCTTCTGTCGCTGGCTCTGGCGGTTCTCATCGCCCTGACAGGGTTTCTCCCCTTTTACATTGAAACAGGATCTTTTTTCGGAGGGGTGTCGGAGAGTGTACAACTCTCCTGGGCTTTCATTCTCAAGGCGCTTTCCAACCTGTTTGCGGTTAATATTTTTGAACTGGTCGTCTGGAATTTCAGGCATACCTTTCAATCCCAGGGGACCAGATATCTCATTGAGTACGGAAGTCTTGCTCTACTTTGGGCCGCATTTTTTCTGGCTCTGTATGCCGTGATAACCACCGGTAGAAGAGTGTTCAAAAAATACAATGCCCTTGTCCCGCTTTCCTATTGTCTGCTTTTTCTGGCCTTGTATGTCCAGCATCACATGGCAACAGTCAAGGCTCCGCGTTATGCCATCGGCTTCTGGTCCATGCTTCTCTGCAGCCTCTGGATATCCGCCATCAGCGGCCAGACAAGGCGTGGCTTAAAAAAGGTTGCCATTGGACTGTTCTGTCTCTGGATCGGGTATCAGATCACCGGCACGGTTTTATTCATAACCGGTAACCGTAGCGGAACCCAGGCTGAACAGGCGACGGTCCGTGACGTTGTCAGCGCGGCCCGGAAAAAAAATCTGACAGATGTCGTTACCTTCGGCGATCCTGTATTCGGTCTCAAAAGTCTTAAATTCAGCATGTTTTCGCAAAACGAGATAGCTTTTTCCCATGCGGATCTGGAGCGGTATCAAGAAAATGCCCAAGTCGCTGAAACAGACCTGAACCGGGGATACCTCACAACTGCGGGGTACAAAACCGCTCTGGAAAAGATCCTGAACGAGCTGAGGGTCGGCTTTAATGAGGAAAAGATTCACAACTTTTTTCTCTTCAGCGGCTTGCAGCCGGAACAGCAGTTTATCATGCGATCAATACCGGCGAAGGAGATACAGCCCGCTTCGGCAACGGATGAGAAGAGGCTGGAAATTGAACGGTTGCTTGTTGATCGTAGTCAGGATATGCGTCCACCATTGAAGGACATGGCCGGACAATCCCTTTTTTTTGATACAGGAACGGTGAGAAAACTCTGCGGACTGTGGATGTTTACCCCCCAGGACCCGTCGGCTATGAGATGGAACGGGCCGGGGCAATTTGAAGTTTCAGTCTCAACCGATGGGGTTCAGTACCAGGCCGTCCATCGATCTCTGCCTGGAACCGCAAATGGTTTCCATGCTGGTCCGGCTGTCTATATCGGCGGGCCGTGGGGGAAGAAAGAGGTTCTGTTTTCCCCTGTTTTCGCCCGTTACGTCCAGATTACCTTTATTGGGAAAAGTTCATCCCCGGCAACAGAGTTATTTTTATTTCAGACGGATGGTTCGTTGCGAAAAGATGATCCTGAACAAATTGCGAAACTAGCCAGGGTGGTCCGAGAGCAGGATCTTGATTTTGTACTGGCTGACCGCTGGGTGAGCGCAGGATTACGTGAATCGTTCAGGGGAACTGCAAGGGCGGATATCGCTTTGTCCCGGCACAGCACCAGATTTAAAAACAAACCGTTGCGCCGTTTTATCCGGCCGCAGAAAGGACAGGGCTTGGTCTGTGACCGGTCTGTTGCCGAAGAATGCGAGCAAGCCTTAAAAAGAGAATATGGACAGGCCGTACTCTCGAAGCGATTTGATCTGGGAAATTATGTTCTTTTCAGCCTTGCAGCTGCCGAGTTGAATGCTGCTCTTATGGATCGTTCAGCACTGCTCTGGAATGGCCATGTCCCGTTGCAGACGCGAAATATGACTCTCCTTGCTCCGTGGTTCAACAAGTTAGGAGTACCGATATGGAAAGCCGATTTTACACCGACAAAGGGTGTCTATCATGATTCCTGGACCAATGGCAAAGGGTTATTTTATGACCTTGCTTATAGGGTTAACCATGGAAAAGATCGGGAGCTTGTCCTCTATACCCATGGCTGGCGGCCCGCAGCAAATGTCGCCGACCTGCAGCTCAGGGTTCTGGTCAACAATGATACTCCCTTGCCATTCAAGGAGAAAAAGGAAAAGGCGTATATCTTTTCCCTGCCCGAAGATCTGACCGAACTGGACAGCATCACCGTTGAATCAACAACCTTTGTTCCCAACAGTCAGGATGCGCGGAGTCTTGGTCTCGATATTGACCGGATAGAAATTCAATGACCTCCCTCTCTGAAACGGGTACAGACCCCAATTTCTATTGTCTAATTTATTCAATATTCTAAAAGTTGGTTGGAAATCGGGGTCTGTCCCCGTTTTACCGTTCCCGTTTTACCGTTCCCGTTTTACCGTTCCCGTTTTACCGTTTTATGATAGCGTGACACCCCGGCCGGCTTGATACCGCTGGTGCGCCACCTGTTAAAATCATCAGCTATTGTTTTGTAATCCGGGAACAGTTTGAAGGTGAGCATCTGGCAGGTGCCGTTTATACCGCTGATGACAAATCGGCCCTGATAGGGAACAAAGGGCTTGGTAAATGTGTATTCGATCCGTTGAATGCCCTTGTGTATTTGAAATGTCTGCCTGCGGCCACGGTACAACACACCCCGTGCATCTTCAAACTCGATCGAGATTTCTGATTTGTTTGTCAGTCCATCAACTTCAGCTATGAGCCTGTAACGACCTGCGGCCAGGGCAACGCCCCACATCGGTATGCTTTTCCCGGCCGCGACCTGCCAGGAGGGCGCATGCTCCAGGTATCGGATCCGGCCCAGAGCACTGAAATATTCTTTTTTAAGCGCGGCCGGGATTGGCTCCGGTGGGGAAAGAGGACCGTCCTGACCGCCGCCGAAGATATTAAACAGCTCCACCTCCCGTTCACTGGTAAGCAGAGTCAGCCAGATGTCATTATGGGGTACCGTTATTTGGAGAGGAATGATGAAGACTTTTTCCTCATCCGGTTTCCTGCCACCGCTGGTCCTCCACTCCTTCGGATCCAGAACTACTGTTTTTTGCTGGTGGGCATCCATCTTCACCACTGTTTTTGTATTGCCGTAGCTGATGGAAACGTTCGTCGGGTACGATCCGGAGCGGATTCCAAAGGCGTGAATTTTTGTATCAGCCGGTAGAACAAGATATCTTTTGATGGTTTTGCCGTAGTTTTCTCCGGAGATGACAAGCATTCGTTCATTACGGGGAAACGTCGGGCCGTTGATAAATATCCAGTCCTTGCCGACCGGATTTGCAACCTGCGGCAGCGGGGCAACCTTAATCGCATTCCATAGCCGGGCATCAGGCCCCTTTGCCGTATATTTGGCGTTCCTGAATACTGAATCCCCGGGCGGTTCAAGAAAGAGAGAACGAATTTTGTCGCTGCGGTGGGTGTAAAAGGCTTCCCGGTCATAAATAGATGGCGGCAGGTTTTGCTCAATGAACAGGTTATCCTCAAGGCGCCAGAAAAAGTTATCCTGCAGGCTGACACGGCCAAATTCAACAACTGCAAATACAACAAGGAGGATGCTGCAACCCCTGAGCAGGATATTTTTTGAGGTGCGAAGGGTGTAAAACAAAACGCAGGTAACAAGCGTGAGCGGCAGCACCAGATAGGAAAAATGGAACGGCTGCACCACATATTTCCCGCTGAGGGAAAGGACAAAAGTCAATACGGGAAAGAGAGCAACCGAGAGCAGAAAGATCGTGTGGTTGTGCTGCTGTTTATCCGGAGAGTGTACTCCGGCAAGATATCGTTTGCCGGCAATCAGTAAACCCACAAGAGAAGAAAAACAGATGGTGTAGCCAAGAGAAGAAAGAATATAGAGGCTGTTGGCCTGAAACCCGAGCAGGGCCTTTTCCAGCCATGATTTGGCAAGGATATCGGCCGGCACGTTATAATTTTTTATAAAGGCGAAGTTGGCTGCCATGTTGCCCAGAGTTGTTTTGAAATCCAGCAACAGGTTGGGCGTGAAAAGCACTGCGCCGAGCACGGCACCTGCCCCGAGAAGACAGCTCCTCTTAACAAACAGGCGCAGCTGTCTGTCCGGCAGGAGCTCAAGAAAAAGGACCATTGCCGGGATCATGCCGACAAGCAGGCCGTTGTATTTTGCTGAAAATGCAGCCCCTACGGCAATACCACTGCAGAAGAGCCATATTTTTTTTGTTTTTTATCCAGGTAAAAGAGAAGGAAAAGCAAACAGAGGGCAGTAAACAGATCTACCCCGATATCACCGGTTGCAAAGTGGGTAACCGTAATGGCAAGCGGAGAAAGAGCAAGCAGAAGAAGTGCCAGCAGAACGCTTGTTTTGTCATGGACCAGCCTGTAAACAAGTCGGTAGCCAATACCCATGATGACCATGCCGTACACAACACGGAGAAAGCGGGCGCAGGTATACAGAGCGTGCTGATCCGGCCTGTCCGGGCCGAAGAAAAAAAGCAGCGGTCGCAGCAGGTATTCATCGAGATGATTCAGGCCGTATGGATAGCCGTCGTAAAAAAGGCTTCCGTAGTAACGGACATACTCACCGTTAAGAAAGTTGAACAGGGCCAGAATCTGCTTGGCCTCATCGGGATGAAAAATATATCCCTGTGCCCCCAGGCCCCGGAAAAGGCCCGAGGTCCGAAAGTAGAAGGCGACAACAAAAAGAAGTATTGCAAGCAGGGTGAAGAAGACGGTGTTTTTGCTGCGGCATTGCACCTGAGTACCCCTGGTGAGAGAAAAAAGCATGAGCAACAGGCGGGTGCTCCCCTCAATCAAACGGGCGGAAGCCTTCCCGGTAAGAAGCGCTATAGCCTGTCAACATATTGAATTTGACAATGGCCCAGATGGCTGAACACCCGTCTTGCCAGTTGATTTTTTTCCCCTCTGCATAGGTGCGGCCAAAGTAGGAAATGGGGACTTCATAGATGCGTAATTCTTTTATTTTGGAGATTTTAGCCGTCATTTCCGGTTCAATGCCGAACCGGTTGGAGACCAGGATCATGTTACGGATAATATCGCCTCGAAAGGCTTTGTAACAGGTTTCCATGTCGGTCAGGTTGAGGTTGGTGAACATGTTGGAGAGAAAGGTCAGAAACTGATTCCCCATAAAATGCCAGAAGTAGAGGACCCGGGTGACTTCTCCCTTAAACCTGGAGCCATACACTACATCTGCCTTTCCTTCGGCAAGAGGGCGCATGAGGATTTCATAATCCTTGGGGTCGTATTCAAGATCAGCGTCCTGGATCAGAACAACATCACCCGTTGTCAGTGCTATTCCAGCGCGGATAGCGGCACCTTTACCGGCGTTCACCTCCTGGGCGAGCAGGGTGTAGTTTTCTTTCTTCTGAACAATTTTCTCGAGTATTTTTTTTGAGTTATCCGTGGAGCAGTCGTCTATGACAATCAGCTCATAGGCGTTTATGGACGATAATTGCTCCAACGATTCTTCAACGAGTGCCAGAATGGATTTGATGGTTTTTTCTTCGTTATATACAGGAACAACAATACTGAGTTTCACAGGGCACCTTGCTAAAGCATAAGTAAACCCGAGGCATAAACAGGTGCTGTCGGGCGAACTATCCGTTCATTGAAATTTTTTACGATTGAAAATACATTTTGCAGGAAAACAAAAAAATATACCATATCTATAAAAAATGTACAGTGTGCCAAGATGAATTAAAATTGTCGGTGTCGTAAACGGTCTCGAAACCGACGGCGGAAAGGTTGTAAATTCTTGCATTTCCGTACAGTGCAGCAAATAGCGTTTTTTCCTTTATATCCGAAAATAGCCCGCAAGGGATGCTCAGTCAGGCTATTTTCATTGTTGGTTGTGGCTGTGACGTTAAAAATCTGGTCCAGCCATGCTGGTTTACGAGTCCGTCAAAATTGAAAATAGATAAAAGTGGACGGCTCCGGGCTCCTGAGAGTGAGGATCCCTATCAGCAGAACCGCTGCCAGAATCGGTCTGAGCAACAGAAGGATATCGGCATATTCTTCCTGGCGACCACGTCTGTGTATATCCCAAAAGTAAAGCAGGCCATGGAGAAAGATTGGTAAAGCATAGAGCAGGGTCAAACAGAAAAGATATCCGGCAATCCGATTATCTCTGAGCGTTGAAGACCACGGCGTCAGCTGCAGGTACTGAAACAGGGTCTGGATGTCTGTTACCCGGAACATAAGCCAGCCTATATTGACAAGTGCAAAGGTCAGCAGGATTTTTATTGCCAGGACTGGAAAGTGGAGTTGCCTCGGGAGCAGTTTTCGGACCGGAGCCAACAGGTTCCTCAGCACCCGGTCCAACAGCACCAGAATCCCGTGATAGCCTCCCCAGAGAATAAAATTCCAGCTTGCCCCATGCCAGAATCCCGAGAGGAGAAAGGTAATCATGATGTTTGCCCCCCGCCGAAATGAGGACTGTACCCGTGAGCCACCCAATGGAATGTAGACATAATCACGCAGCCAGTAGGAAAGGGTCATGTGCCAGCGCCGCCAGAAATCAGCCGGAGAGCGGGCAAAATAGGGGTGGTCGAAGTTGCGGGAGAGTTTAAAACCCAGCAACAGTGCGGAACCCCGTGCTATATCCGTATAGGACCAGAAATCTGCCAGAATCTGGATGCCGAAGGCAAATACTCCCGACCATAACAGGTAAAATCCAGGGTCTGTCAGTGAAAAGACTTTAAACGCTATCAGGCCGGTATTATCGGCGATGACCAGTTTTTTGAAAAACCCCCAGAAGAGCAGCAGTAATCCCTGCTGGATCATTTCCGGACTCACCTGTCTGCGCCTGCGAATCTGCGGCATGAGGTGCCCGGATCGTTCAATCGGGCCTGCGACAAGTTGCGGAAAAAAAGAAATAAAAAGGGCAAAATCGATCAGGTTTGCGCAGGGCTTTGTCTCGCCCCGGTAGACATCAATGGTATAGGCAATGGCCTGAAAGGTATAAAAAGAGATGCCCACCGGCAGCATGACGGCAAGAACGGGCAGGGAAAAGGGTACACCCGCTGCCGAGAGCAGAGCGGCAACATTGTCGAGAAAAAAAGAGGCATATTTGAAATAGGCCAGTTCACCCAGGCTGAATACCAGCGCCGAAATCAGAAAGATTTTTTTTATTCCGGGCCGGTGGATCATGCCGAGGCTGCAGCAATAGTTGACTGTTGTGACCAGCGCGATCAATATGCCGAACCAGGGGTGTATGGCGCAGAGAAAATAATAGCTGGCAAGGAGCAGGAAGATATTTTGTCCGCGTCTTGGCAGAATCCAGTACACCAGGACGACAATCGGCAGGAAGATAAGAAAATGTATACTGTTAAAGCTCACTGCAGCAGATCCCCCACCCGGCGGACAAAGAGTTCCGTATATTTCTTTTGATCCTTAATGTGATCGCCGTCGTGATAGGCGGACAGGGGGAGTTCAGGATCACCGGTAAAGTCATAGAGTGTCGCTCCGTGCTCTTCGAGATAGGCTCGCAGATCCTGCATATATTTTTTCAATTCGGCCGGATCGGGGACAGCCCCGTTTTTGGTCGGCCGTTCCTGGACCCGGATAAAGGCCAGGGGAAGGTGTTTTTTTTGGGCCAGTTCGAGCATGTTCGGCAGGAATGATGTCTCAACCCGTCCGTAAAAGTCATACGAGTTCTCGTCGGCTTCCTGCCGCCGGGATTCGGTGCCGATTTCTGAACGAAAGGAACTCTCTGCAAAGGAAAAGCGTTTGTTGACCCGGGCCAGAAGATTTTTTTTCGGGTTGTCATCTGTTGAACCAAATATTGCCGGGATCAGGGCCAGGTAATGGATTTTTTTACGAATCTGTGCCTGAGCGGCGGCAACGGGAAATAGAGCAAGCAGCCTGTCGTAGACAACATCGGTCATCGAACGGGAATCGCCATGGACAACCTGTTCAAAGAGCGGGTCCGGGGCCGGGGTTAAGCGCTGGATTATTTTTTCAACAAATGGATCATCTGTCCTTGCTCTGGGCAGAATGAATTGGTTGCCCCTGAAAAAAATAAAAACCCGCTTCGGATGGATGTCTGCAGGGTAGAGAAGATATTTGAAGGCCAGGTAATGTACAGCGGACAGCCCGCCGAAGTTGACAATGGAATGTACTTTTTTTCCACCTAAAAGCTGTCCCAGATAGTCGTCGTCTATTCGGCTCCAGAGCATGGAGTTACCTATAAAGACAAAATCCGGTTTTTCCGCTTCCAGTTTCTGCTGAACCATCGTTCCGATATAGGGCTCCCGCTGCACGGTAACGGGGATAAAAAGAGCAGGGACAAGGGCAACGGCAATGGCCGCCGGCACCGAAACCGGATGGTTCTGCAGGCTCAGGGGGAGAGCAAGGCTGAGTGTGCAGAAGGATGCAAAGACCCAGGCCGGTATCAGGCCGTACCCGGCAACAGCCATGACCCACCACCAGAAGTCGAGACTGCCGAGTGCGGGGACAGCCGTATCATCTCCTGCCAGTATTCTGCTGTTCATCATGGGGGGCGTCATGAAGCCGACTGAAAACCCGCCCCCACCGGTCTCTTTGCGCATGCGAATCTGAAAGAGATGCAGACCTTTTGTCAGATGGGCCCAGGCGTCGATTCGTTGTTTACCCGGATGATCGGGTGTCATTGTTGCGATTATTTTTCCATCAACCGACAGGGTTCCATAGTCATCAGTCTCTAATTTAAAACAGTAAGGCCCGGTAACCGGGACATCCCAGAACAGATATCCCCGGGCCTGTTTAAAATCCGGGTTCAGTGCGACAATTTCTCCGGCGGGCAGGAATACTTCATAGCTTTCGACCCCGACGGGATGGGAAGGGGCATAAAAGAGCATCCACCAGCCGTTACGGCTGAAGTCAGCGCGTGGCGACACAATACGATGAAGAATTATATCCGGCGCGAACAGGCAGAAGAGCAGCATCAGGATTGCGCTCAAAAGAAACCATTTACCTGTTTTCCAACGGCTGAAGAGTGTAAAGAAAAGAGAAATTTTCCCCATATATTTCGGTTTGGTCTCGGGGTTACTTAAAAACAACTTCCTCGGGCAGCTCTGGGACACTGGTAATACACTGTTTTATTGATTCTGTAAAACAAGGGGATCGCTCAAGGTCGTCGATCCGGCAATATGGCGCAGCGGCAAGGGGATTTGTAAGTCTTCCTTGACAACCGTACCCCTGTCGCCTAAGTAAATACTAGTTGATCGGGTTTATCATTCATGGAGCATTTTTCTTCATACATTTCTGGAAAAATATGAAATCTCAAACAAGAAAACAAGTGCTGGTTACCGGCGGCACCGGGTTCCTCGGCTCTCACCTCTGCCAACGGCTGCTTAAAGAAGGAGATGATGTCCTCTGTGTGGACAACTTTTTTACCGGAACCAAAGATAATGTCCTGCATCTGCTGGATAACCCGCATTTTGAACTCCTGCGCCATGATGTAACCTTTCCCCTCTACGTCGAAGTGGATGAAATCTACAACCTGGCCTGTCCCGCTTCCCCGATCCATTATCAGCACGATCCGGTACAGACCACAAAGACCAGTGTTCATGGCGCGATCAACATGCTCGGACTAGCCAAGCGGGTGAACGCAAAAATTTTCCAGGCCTCGACCAGTGAGGTGTATGGAGATCCCCAGATTCATCCTCAGACCGAGGATTACTGGGGTCATGTTAATCCGATCGGGTTCCGTTCCTGCTATGACGAGGGAAAACGCTGTGCCGAGACTCTTTTCTTTGATTACCGGCGCCAGCATAACCTGCGGATCAAGGTTGCCCGGATTTTTAACACCTACGGCCCTAAGATGCATCCAAATGACGGCAGGGTGGTTTCAAATTTTATCATGCAGGCCCTGCAGAACCAGCCCATCACCATATACGGCTATGGAAATCAATCCCGTTCTTTTTGCTATGTCGATGATCTGATAGAGGTTTTTGTGCGGTTTATGGCCAGCGACGATGATTGTACCGGGCCGATGAATACCGGCAATCCCGGCGAGTTTACCATTAAGGAACTTGCGGAAAAGATCATTGATCTGATCGGCTCATCCTCCAAGCTGGAGTATAAACCACTGCCCAGTGACGATCCTATCCAGCGTCGACCTGATATCACTCTGGCTAAAGAAAAACTAGGCTGGGAACCGGGTATCAAGCTGGAAGAAGGGTTGAAAAAAACAATTCCTTACTTTGAAGGTTTTCTTAAAGGCTGATCCGTTCACTCCTGTGAGCCGTTCAGCCGCTGATGTGCAATGAGGCGCTGAACGACTGCATCTCCTGCAGAATTCTGTTGTGAACTATTACGTATGAAGATAGTCATAGATGTGGGAGTAATTGGTCTGGCGCAGCTTTTTGAAACCGCCAGGACCGGAATTTACAGGGTTATCAGCAGCCTCTCTCTTGAGCTGCTGGCCATGGACGATCTTGATCTCTCCTATACCGCTCTTTCCTCATTGCAGGTCAATCAGCTCACGGATCGTTATTTTGCCGAGCATAACCTTGCTGCTGGAGCATTTCCAAAAAACGGATTTGAGCGGCGGCTGATCGCCCTTGCCGGATGTGATCATCAGGCTGTCCAGGAGGGGATTACCGCAAAAATCCTCTCCAAACTCTATCGCCTCTCATTGACCGGCAGAATCGGAACCCGGGCCGATCTGTTTCATTCCCATTATTCCGCTCTACCCTGTTTTCGTTCAGGGCGGTCTCCCGTCCGTATGCTGACCATTTACGATATCATTCCCCTTATTCATCCTGAATATTTTGCCGACGGCTTTGCCGATGAATTCCGGCCGATTGTCGAGTCGTTTTCTCCGGTAAACGATTTTGTTTTTACCATCTCGGAGTGCAGTAAAAACGACATCTGTTCCTACTTTAATATGGATCCGGAGCGGGTTTTTGTCACGACCCTGGCCGCCTCGCAGGATTTGTACGCTCCCGTGCGTGATCTGGAACGGATTGCCGAGGTGAAAGAGAAGTTTCATATTCCGGCAGGCCGATACTTTCTTACCCTGGCCACGGTGGAAAAGAGAAAAAATCTTGCCATGTCTTTGCAGAGTTTTCGGGAAATTTTGCAAGAGCCGGGTTATGATGATCTTTCTTTCGTTCTTGTCGGTACCCGGGGCTGGAAAGTGCGAGAGATATACGAGGAAATACAGAATGATCCGCTCTTACGGGACCGGGTGCTGTTTACCGGTTTTGTTGCCGATGAGCACCTCAGCGCTCTTTATTCCGGGGCTGAGGCCTTTTTGTACCCATCGCTCTATGAAGGTTTTGGTCTCCCGCCGCTTGAGGCCATGCAATGCGGCCTGCCGGTCATTACTTCAAAGACCAGCTCTTTGCCGGAGGTGGTGGGGGATGCAGGAATTCTGGTGGATCCGCTCGATAAAGAAGAGATATGTCAGGCCATGCTGTCCCTGCTTGAAAACCGGGAACTTCGCAGCCGTCTGGTCGGTAAAGGGCTTGAAAGAGCCGCACAGTTCTCCTGGCGTCGTTGTGCCCAACAGACAGCGGCCGGGTACCGGAAGGCATGGGATGGACGTTAGCAATACCGGTTTGTTTTTATGCATGTGATCTATGACTATCAAATTTTTGCCCTGCAGGAGATGGGAGGAATTTCCAGGTATTTTGTAGAGCTTGCCCGCAGGCTTCCGAACTACTCGGACGAAATAAAAACAACGGTCCTGGGCCCTGTTCATATCAATACATACCTTGAAAGCAGCCCGGTGCATACGGTGGGCAGAAAGGTGGCGTCTTTTCCGGGTAAACATCATGTACTGCCATGTATCAATCGTATCGGCGGTCGTGGTTTTCTTAAAAAACAGCCGCCGGATATTTTTCACGAGACCTACTATTCAAGTATCTCCCAACCGGTTCGCGCACCCCGTATCCTCACGGTTTGCGATATGATCCATGAACGTTTTCCTGATCAGTTCCATGGGGTTGACCTGCAGATACCTGCACTTAAAAAACAAGCGGTTACCCGGGCGGATCATGTGATTGCCATTTCCAAAAGTACCCGTGATGACCTGATACGATACCTGCAGGTTGCCCCTGACAAGATCACTGTTATCCCCCTTGGCCTGTCTTTAGATACCGTAGATGAACAGGTAGATTTTGAAGTTGGTGATCGACCCTACCTGCTCTATGTCGGATTGAGAGAGGGCGTGAAGAATTTTCAGAGATTTATTACCGCCTTCAGCCGTTCACGTCTTTTATGTTCCGACTTTGATGTTTTTTGTGTGGGAGGGGGTGGATTCACCGCCGATGAAGAACTCTTTTTACGTTCATTGGGCGTACGTGAACAGGTGCGACACCTGCAGGCGGATGATTCTCTGCTGGCGGCTCTGTATGCCCATGCGGCCCTGTTCGTCTATCCGTCCCTGTACGAAGGTTTTGGTTTGCCGCTGCTTGAGGCCATGCACTGCGGCTGTCCGGTTACCTGCAGTACTGCCGGATCCATGCCGGAAATAGCGGGCGATGCTGCGCTTTATTTTGATCCGCTGAACGAAGAGGAGTTGAGAACTGTTATGGAATCTGTAGTGCAATCGCAGGAAATGGCCGATTCCCTGCGGGAACGCGGCCATGAACGGGAGAAGTTGTTTTCCTGGGATTCGTGTGTGGCCCGAACAGCAGCATTGTACCGTAGTAAGATATAGAGCTCTATCGAAATGATCTCTTCCTTACCAAAACAAGAGAACAAGCTGGTCGGCGGCCGGCGTTTGCGCGGGATGGAAAAGCAGGGCGCGGCCGAAACCCCTTTAGTCTCCATTGTCACCATTGTCCGTAATGGGGAGGAGTATATCGGCAAAACCATTGAAAGTGTCTTGCAGCAGAGCTATGACCCTATAGAATATATTATTATTGATGGCAGGTCGGAAGACAATACCGTCTCGATTCTTCGTGAATATGACGAAAAAATAGATCTCTGGCAGAGCGAGCCGGATGAGGGGATCAGTGACGCCTTTAACAAGGGGATAAGGGCCGCCCGCGGAAACATTATAGGTTTGATCAATTGTGGAGACTGGTACGCTGTCGATGCCGTGCAGCGGGTGGTTGATGTCTTTTCGGTAAACAGGGAGGTAGGAGTCGTCTGTGGCGCTCTGCAGTTCTGGAAAGGGGAGGGGCGCGAGTATTGCTGTTATTCCGTACCGCGGTTACTTGAGCGTGAGATGACCATAACCCATCCGACCTGTTTTATTCGTTCGGCATTGTATCACCGGTTTGGCCTGTACTCGACCGATTATCGGTTAGCCATGGATTATGAACTCCTGTTACGCTTTAAACGGCAAGGTGTACAATTTTTGTCCCTGGAAGCAGTGCTTGCCAATATGCAGCATGACGGTACTTCCGAGGTCAACTGGAAGAATGCTCTCCTGGAAACCCATAGGGCACGAGTTGCCCTGCTCGGGAACTCTTTTTTTGCCGGTCACGGTTATTATCTCTTCCTGACGGCCAAACGGCAGCTGCGGATTGTACTGGAAAAACTTGGCTGGAACGGATTGATTCGAGTCTATCGGAGCAGGCTGGCTCTGGTCAAAAAATATAAAACCTGAGTAGTTCAGATGCCATCTTCCGTGGACCTCTCCATTTTAATCCCCGTTTACAACTGGGATATCGGTCCCCTGCTGGACCGGGTTCATGGGCAGAGCCTCCGGCTGCCGGATGGGGTACAGATTGAAATACTTGTTCTTGATGATGGTTCAAGCAAGAAGTATGACAATGACGCCCTGGCCGGGCAACTCCCCCTGGTCAGGTATGAGGAGTCGAAGGTCAACCGGGGGCGGGCTGCAACCCGTAATGCTCTGCTCAAGCGGGCACAGGGGGAGTTTATCCTTTTTCTTGATGCCGATATGCTGCCTGATCATGATGATTTCCTCCGGATGTACCTGGATCAGTGCAGGCAAGGGGCTGAAATCATCTGCGGCGGGATCAGTTACGCGCAAAATAACCAAAACCGGCCGGAATACGATTTTTATCTCTATAAGAGTCGACGCACTGAAGCCCTGCCGGCGGATATCCGTAACCGAAATCCCTGGCGGTACCTGTTCACCTCAAACATCATGGTACGGCGCGATATAGTGGAGTTGGTCCGCTTTGATCCCCGCTTTACCGGCTATGGTTTTGAGGATATCGAGTGGGGCATCAGGCTGGGTGATTCGTATACAATTTGTCACATCGACAACCCCTGTTCCCATATGGGCGTGATGACCAAAAAAGAAGTGGTGGCCAAAATGCGCGACTCGATAGTAAATTATAGCCTCCTCGTTGCCCTCCATCCGGTAGAGACAGGTCGCGGGGGAGCCGCCCGGATGGCTTCTTTTCTTAAATTTTTCCCCCGGGTTCTGCTGTCGGCGGTAGACAGGCTGCTGGCGGCCCTGTTTTACCGGTTGAGCTGGAACCCTCTGCTTTTTTATCTTTTTCAGGCCCAGAAGGCGGTGCTGCTGGCACGAGAAATCAAAAAAAATCCGCAGAGAGGATCGGCTTGATTTCAATAATTATCCCGACCTTAAACGGCGGCCAACTCTTTGCAGAGGTTCTGCAAGGGATCGGCCGCCAGCAGCTGGACGAGGAATATGAACTGCTGGTGTATGACTCCGCCTCTACCGACAACACCGTTGCAACCGCCAGGGCATTTGGAGCAAAGGTCCTCTCTATACGAAGAGAGGACTTTGATCATGGCAGTACCCGAACATTGGCGGCGGAACAGGCCCGGGGTGATATCCTTGTATTTATGACCCAGGATGCCGTTCCTGAGAACGATACAGCTCTGGAGAGACTGACGGCACCGTTTAAAGATAGAGAAGATATTGCCGCAACCTATGGCAGACAGCTGCCGGCATTGGACGCGGATGTCTTTGCCGCTCACCTGCGGTTGCATAATTATCCAGCTGCCTCCGTCGTCAGGTGCCGGCGGGACAGAAACAGATACGGCTTTAAAACCGTGTTTATTTCCAATTCATTTGCCGCCTGGCGCCGGGATGTACTGGCCGCGCATGGGTTTTTCCCGGCAAAACAACTCTTTGGCGAGGATACCTGCGCACTGGCAAATTTACTTGAAAACGGCTACTGTGTAGCCTACGTCAGCGAGGCCAGGGTCTATCATTCCCATAATTATTCTCCGGTCCAGGATTTCAGGCGCTACTTTGATATTGGTGTATTCCATGCCTGTCACTGCGATATGCTGGAAAAGTTTGGTTCACCGACCGGAGCAGGCAAGAATTTTATTCGTTCCGAAATAGCCTACCTCCGTCAACAGAAAAAATATCTTCGCCTGCCGGAGAGTATTTTTCGAAGCGGTGTTAAATTTATTGCCTATCAGTTGGGAAAACGGTACAAGAAGCTGCCGAAGATTTTGCCCCCGTTTCTGAGTCTTCATCGGCGCTGGTGGTCCTGAAGTTCCCTGTACCTGCAGCCGGTTGTGCTTTTCGATATTTTTTATATTTAATGGCAGTTATATGCCGGTAAAGGGTTTGTAACCAACCTATGTCACCTCTTCTTTCCTGGAATCTGCGGGAGCGCAGCTCGTTTATTTACCGGATTCTCCATCTGCTCGACTGCTCCCTGGTCTGTGGTGTTCTCTGGCTGCTGGTGTATCTCTATAAGGTGCCCTGGAATTTTTATTACACCTATCTGGAAATTCTTGTTTTCGTTATCTGCTTTATCAGCTTTCACTCGTTCCAGATGTACCGTTCCTGGCGCGGCTGGAAATATTTCCGTGAATTTCTTGTTATTCTAAAAGCCTGGAGCACCGTGGTCGGCTGCCTCCTCTTCTACTTCTTTATATTCAAGATCTCCGAGGCCTATTCCCGGGTGGTCTTTATGATCTGGTCTGTGTCCATGCCGGTGTTGATTTTTCTCCTGCACCTTGTTGTTCGCAAGACGCTCCGCTACTACCGCTCCCAGGGGAAAAATATTCGTCATGCCGTTATCGTCGGTGCCGGGGATCTGGGCTTCAGGATGGCCAGGGAGGTGGAAAGTATTCCCTGGGCCGGCATAGAAATTGTCGGTTTCTTTGATGATAAAATCGATAGCAGCGGACAGGGGATGATCCTGAATCGACCATTACTCGGGCGGATTGATGAGGTTCGTGATTTTTTAAAAAACAATGATATTGATTACGTGTATATCGCCCTGCCCATGCGGGCCGAGCGCAAGATTTTTAAAATTCTTCAGGAGTGCCGGGATCTCGGGGCCCGGATTTTCCTGGTACCGGACCTGTATATCTATGGCCTCCATCATGCTGAAATTCAGTCTCTTGGCGAAATGCTGGTTCTTAATTTCAATCCGGATACCAGTTGGAAACGCAGTTTTGATGTGATCTTTTCCTCGCTGGTACTGTTTTTCGGCTTTCCGCTTTTTCTTGTTGTAGCCGCCTTGATAAAAATCGACAGCCGGGGTCCCCTGTTTTACCGGCACCGGCGGATCACTTCGGCCGGTCGTGAGTTTGAGTGCCTCAAGTTCAGGACCATGGTTGTGGATGCCGATGAGCAGCTCGAGACCATTCTTGCCAAACATCCTGAAATGGAAGAGGAGTGGGTCCAGTCGTATAAGTTAAAAAATGATCCTCGGGTCACCCGGATCGGCCGTTTTCTGCGCCGAACCAGTCTTGATGAGCTCCCCCAGTTTTTCAACGTCCTCAAGGGCGAAATGAGTGTGGTCGGGGCCCGGCCCATTGTCGGCAAGGAACTCGAAGAGTTTTACAAGGGAAACGGTGAGCAGAGTGCAGGCCGTTATGTGTCCATGAAACCCGGTATCACCGGACCCTGGCAGGTTATGAAACGCAGCGATACCGATGATTACAAAGAGCGGGTTGAGCTTGATGACTGGTATGTCCTGAACTTTTCCCTCCGCAACGACATCAAAATTATTTTCCAGACTATTCGCTGTATGTTCACCGGCAAGGGTGCGTATTGACAGGACATTCCTAACCCGTGTTTTTCACAGGGCGCGCGTTGCGAAAAATCGGGAAGTGCCGTCGATATGAGGCACAGCGTCAAGAGCATTCACCGGCAAACTGTCAGGATGTCGAGAATGCTT
This sequence comes from Deltaproteobacteria bacterium, assembly GCA_024280455.1. GTDB lineage: Bacteria > Desulfobacterota > Desulfobulbia > Desulfobulbales > Desulfobulbaceae > DRLX01. Next base: position 37,457 of record JAJRQC010000135.1, read on the forward strand.
TTGGCGCTGTAACGAAGGAGACCGAGTGCTTACCGGCTTTGAGCGGATTTCTGTAAAATTCGGGTTAGCCCCTTACTTCGCATTCACCGCCTGCAGAAGTTGATTCGGTGCATCTTCCAGCCCTTCCTCAATGTCAATGATCGCGGTTTCCGCCCGTTCCGCCCTGCGTATGGTGGAAGAATCCGGGAAAAAGGCAACCGGTGCCTCACCCAATGAATCGATGAGAAACTGCCTGTCTTCTTCATCCTGAACCAGATTGCCGACAAACAAAACCCGTGGAATTTTAACGTCGTCGGCCATCTGTTTGATTTTCAGTGCGGTCCGGATACTGGATCGTGAGGGAATGACCACGATCAGCAGCTGGTCGACCCCGGCCACCGTGCCCCGGCCAAGATGCTCGACCCCGGCTTCCATGTCGAGCAGGACCACCTCTTGAGCAGTCAGCAGCATTTTTTTGAGCATCTTTCTCAGAACATGATTTTCCGGGCAGGCACATCCCCCCTCGGCAACCTGGACCGCACCGAGCACCATCAGTCGTATACCTTCATAGTCGATCATGAAATCCCGCAGCAGATCGTTGACATCGGGATTGAGATTGTAAAAGGGAGAGCCTTCGCTTTTACCCGCCCGTTCGGCCAGCAGTTTGGTCATCTCGGCAATAGGTCTGACCTCACCTGCATTCTTGATTCCCAGAGTTTCCGCCATGTGGGGGCTCGGGTCGGCATCAATGATCAGTACCTCCCGGCCCTGTCTTCGTAACTCACCGGTCAGTAAAGCCATTATTGTTGTTTTGCCGACGCCGCCTTTGCCACTGATTGCTATTTTCATTTTCAAATCCTGTTTCGGTTGCCTTCTGTGAAAGATTGATTACAATATAAGGGAACTGTTCAACTGCGGCCTGCGAGATCAGTGCATACATCTGAACAGTTACAGCAGAGTTTTCGGCTCTGGATAGATACAATATAAGAAACTATGTGTCTTTTGCCAGAAAATCGTCTCGGGAATCGAAAAACGGCACCCATAAGTATGAGGCGATTTGCATGGTTTGTTGAGACCGCGACCGGGAGGTTTTTCGGTCATGTTGATGAAATTTACTTTTAAGGAGAACTTTGTATATGGAGACCCAACAGTATCAAACCGCTATCGTAACGGTTGAACAGGCCCGCCGGGAGGCATCAACGGGTTTTCTGGCCAAAGTCTTCAACTGGATGGCCATCGGCCTGGGGTTGACCGGCGTGGTCGCCTGGTTTACCGCAAGTTCCGGCCTGGCTATGTCCATTGTCGGCAGTCCCGTTTTCATAATTTTGATTCTTGCCGAGCTGGGCATGGTGTTTTATCTGTCGGCCCGGATCGACAAGATTCAGCCCGGTACCGCAACCGGCCTGTTTCTCGGCTATGCCGTGTTGAACGGCCTGACCCTGTCCACTGTTTTTCTGGCCTACACCAGAGCCTCAATCGGCGGCACGTTTCTTATTACCGCCGGCATGTTCGGGGCCATGGCCGTGTACGGGATGGTCACCAAGCGGGATCTGTCCGGGATGGGCTCTTTTATGTTCATGGGCCTGATCGGGATAATTATTGCCTCAATCGTTAATATCTTTCTGCAGAGCTCCAGTCTGTACTGGGCAATTTCCGTTATCGGGGTACTGGTCTTTGTCGGCCTGACAGCCTGGGACGTTCAGAAGATTAAGACCATGGGTGAACAGGGAATTATGGAGCAGGGCGAGGGGGCTATCCGCAAGGGCTCCATTATCGGGGCACTCGCGCTGTATCTTGACTTTATCAACCTCTTTCTGATGCTGCTTCGTTTCTTTGGCAGCAGCCGCGACTAAGCTCACCGGAGTGGATATTGACATTCGGCTTGTCGCTTTTCGGCGGCAAGCCTTTTTTTATTGGTATTTTTCTACCAGTTCATACAGCCTGTCCAGATATTTTTCTTTATAAATCAGTTGGTTGGATCCCTCGATCTCGCTTATGGTGACCGGGAGCAGGAGGTTGATGTCGATGCCGTGTCGATTGATGCCTTCCATGTTGGCGCGGTCGACCAGCAGGATCGCATAGTAGTTGATCAGCAGGCGTGACCGGGAATCCCGGCGAAAGAGATAGGAGCGCCCCCCCATGCTGTTGAGGAAAAACCCAGCATATTCGTACATCTTGTTCAGTGGCGCATGAAAGGAAAACTTCTCATTGCTGCACTCCTGGCCGCCAGTCGTCCATGAAAACATGTCTGCGGCCACATCTTCAATGGTCTCCCGTTCACGATCAAGGATTCCCTTGAGAATAAGGATATTTTTTCCACCTATGACCCGGAAAAAATGTGCCATGTTTTTCAGGATAGTATAGAGATCATCCGATTCCCGTGAGACAACCGGAGGATTATTCAGCAGTTTGGTAGCCAGGGCAAGAAAATAATCCTGGGCCGGGGCACCGAGTTCAAACTCCTGAATATATTCCTTTTGGTCCAGGTGGGTAAAAAAAGTATGCAATCTGACCGCAAGTTGTTCGCATTGGAGTTGCCGCGAGGTCAATACCGCCGGTACCGGTGCTGCCGGTTCTGGATTTTCTGTTTCTACAGCCCTGTTGTCTTCGTTTGGAATCTGTTCTCCACCACCAATCTGCGCTGGTGAGGATGGAGATTCTTCCTGCACCGTTAAGGGCGGCGGTTGGATTTCTGCTGAAGGGGCAGCAGGGGACGGCTGGATTGATGGTTGTTGAATGGTTGCAACGGGTGAATGTGCCGGTGGAGAGAAAAACATCCATGCCCCGGCTATCCCGGCGCCCAGAGCAAGACTGACCAGAAAAACAGGGAGGATAGAGTTTTTTTTTGTTCGTCCGGCTTGATCTGTGTCCGGACGCTCCGGTAAAGTCATAAAATTTCCATTATTATGGTAAGTTATATTTTATTCTGCTCGGTATTACTTTGTGTAATGTAGCAGAAAACGACAGGAATGGAAAAAGAAAAATGAGAGCAGTCAATAGTTCATTCTCAAGTGTGTTCCTTTGCCACCATACCCCTGAATCGGGAGGAACATATCTATATCTTTCGTAACTTCAGGCGTAACCGTACACCAAATAGCAACTAAGATTGATAAACCCATACTTGTAAGCGTTTACCAGATAAGCGCAGACTTCGGATAAGCGCAGACTTCGGATAAGCGCAGACTTCGGATAAGCGCAGCGAAGCGGAGACTTCGATAGCTTGCCTATGTGAGGAGGCCTGATCGAACGAAGAGGGGGGGGGCTGGTGAACGCTTACCTTCAGGCAAGGCCATAAATTACCCCTCCCTTGTATGGTATCTTTTATAGATAAAAGCCCTATTTCTTGCCGGAATTGAATCGTCCAAATTGATTGGTGGGCGAATGAATGATCATTCTTTCTTAACAAGTTGTTAAAGTTAACTTATCTTAACAGAGTTCTAATCTTTTTCTACTTGACGCTGATGGAGGAAAGAGCTACAGTTTTTTTTGTTTTATGTACATGTCGGGCTCTCTGAGCCAACACCAAAAGGATAACTGTCTATTGTTACAGTTTTTTTAAACCGATCCAAGGAGGAGTACCTATGTCTGTCTATGTAACTGGCCACAAAAATCCGGATACTGATTCCGTCACCGCTGCCATTGCCTATGCCGAGTTGATGAAGGCTCAGGGCGAGGATGCCATTCCGTCCATGCAGGGTGAGATGAACCCGGAAACTGTCGTTGTTCTCGAGCGCTTTGGCGTTGCCGCACCGGAGATCATGACTGATGCAACCGGCAAGCAGATTGCCCTGGTTGATCACAGTGACCTGAACCAGGCCCCGGATAACCTGAGTGCGGACAGTGTTGTTGCCATTGTTGATCATCATAAGATCGGTGATGTAACCACCAACCAACCCATTTTCTGCTGTGTTCAGCCTGTCGGCTGTACTGGAACCGTCCTCAAACAACTCTACGATATTGCCGGTGTTGCCGTTGATACCAAAGTCGCCGGCCTGATGCTGGCTGCCATTCTCAGCGATACCGTCAACTTCAAATCGCCCACATGTACGGATGCGGATAAGAAAGCCGTGGCCGAGCTCAAGGAGATTGCCGGTGTAACTGATACCGATGAACTGTTCATGGCCATGCTCAAGGCCAAAAGCTCGGTTGACGGTGTACCTGCACGGGATCTGCTCAACCGTGATTACAAGGATTTCGATATGAACGGCAACAAGGTCGGTTGCGGTCAGCTTGAGCTGGCAACCCTGGACCAGGTCGCCGCTATTCGTGATGACCTGCTTGCCGCCATGAAGGAGCAGAAGGCCGAAGGCGGACATCACACCATTCTGCTGATGCTTACCGATGTCGTCAAAGAGGGAACCGAGCTGGTTGTTGTTTCCGACGATCCTTCCCTTGTTGAAGGTGCCTTTGACAGCAAGCTCGACGGAACCTCCATGTGGATTCCCGGCATGATGAGCCGGAAAAAACAGACGGTGCCGAACATGCAAAAGGCATTCGGCTGCTAAGTACGTAGATTACGTACAGCTCGTTGTCGTATCAGGGGATGGCCTTCGTGGCCATCCCCTTTTTTTACTTCTACTGCATGGCCGAGCATTTTTTCATCCTGCCGGGCACCGTATCTTTTGAATTTTTTCAGTGTAGATAAAATTTTTATCCCGCTGGTCGGTATGGCACTGCAGGCAGATGTCCTGGTCAGGCTTTGCCGGGAGGACGGATTCGGGCATTTTGCTATGCTTGCGCGCCGGGCCGTGGCAGGTCTCGCAGCCGACCCCCTGCAACTCAAGCGGAATGTTGCTCAGCAAATCTTTTTCCTGAGCCTGACCGCTGTCATATGTGGGCAGGGTAACATGGCAGAGCAGGCAGTCCGGATTGTACTGTTGATCCAGATCAGCCAGAGTTTGCCAGGCCTTGGCGTGGTTGGTTGAGAGGTAAAATGATGTCTGTTCATGATGACATTTTTTGCAGGCCGGCCAACCGGCCATCTCCTGCAGGGGTTCTGGAAATTTGTTGTTTCCTGTTGTCTGCCGTTTTCCCGCCTGTTGTTTTTTTCGTTTTTGCTGAGCCTTGCGGTTGATCTGGTTAACCTCGCGTCTGGTCTGGTCGACGATGGCCTTGATTGACCTGTCTTCGGGCATGGAGGCTTTAAGGGCAATAAAACTGTTCTTGTAGCTGCACGTTGCCTGAGCCTGTCCATCACTCTCTATTTGCGCCTGCATCCGCTGTATGGCCTGTTCACTTTGTGCCTTGTTGTTCAGCAGCTGTTGAAACTGAGTGTTCTTTGCCAGGGCCTGCTCCGTGTTTCGTTTTTGCATCCGCCCGATCTGCCAGTTTATCCGGTCAAGACGATTTTGTTCTTTTTGCAGTTGAGTTGGGATAGGTTTGCCCCAGGTTTTGGAGCTGTTCCAATTGATCTGTAAAAACCCTACAGACTTTCCACGGGTTTCCGTCTGGCAGAGAAGGGTGTTGTTGATGTTGACCGGGGGCTGGTTGCCGCCGCCCTGTCCGGATTGGAAGAGAATATGAATGGTGTCGAATTGCCGGGCAATCTCTTCGTTTACTCTTCTTGGTTCGCTGGAGAGCAGGATAATCATATCCGCTTGTTTCTCGACTTCCTGAAGTATTTTCGGCAGGATTGACTGCCAGGGCAGGATATGAAATCCTTTGTCTTGCAGCATGTTTCCAGGGTTGCCGGTTAAACCGAGGATGGCGATCTTTAACGTACCCGCCCGGGTCAGCAGATACGGCTTGAATACGGGAGTAGTGCCGCGATTGGGGTATAGATTCATGGAGAGAAAGCTCAGGTTGTTTTCTCGTTCCAGTTGTTTGAGAAATGGCAGACCGGCGGCAAGGTCATGGGGTGCAATCCCGACTGCCCTGGTCCCCATTGCACTCACGGCCCGGGCAATTCCCTGTGCGGTTCGTTTTGCAGCCTCTTCCGCCGTTGCTGTAAGCATGGGTTGTTTGAAGAGCAGTGCCCCACTGTCGAGAATAAGGGCAGGGGTGTCCTCGGTTCCAGTAAGTCGATCGATTTGAAACGCTTTTCTGGACAGACCGCCCAGTTGCTTGCTGCTTCAGCCACAGGCTTCGAGCTCGCTGCGGACATCGTTACTGTACAAGAGGAGCAGGTTTGATCCGGCATGACTGATTGCCGGTCTCAGGCATGCAAGGGTGATAACCGCCATAAGAATATGTAAAAAATTATTTCTGCTGTTGGGTTGCATGGGTGTGTGCTCTCTCCTGTAATATTTTTCGCCATTTAACCAGGCGATCGCGAATTACGGCCTCAAAGCCGCGGTTGGTCGGTTCATAATATCTGCGCCCGGATAACTCATCCGGGAGGTGCTCCTGATCGACAAGGCCATGCTGCTGTTCATGGGCATACTTGTACCCCTTGCCGTAGCCGATTTTTTTCATCAGGCCGGTGGGCGCATTCCTGAGATGCAGGGGAACCGGCAGGGTTCCCGTTGCCCTGATGTCTTTATTTATCTGTTGTTCAGTCCTGTACAGAGCATTGCTCTTGGGGGCGGTTGCAAGATAGGTAACGGCCTGCAGGAGAGCAAGCTCCCCTTCAGGAGAACCCAGCATGTGAAAGGCATCACGGCAGTTGAGGGCGACCTGCAGGCTCTGGGGATCGGCGTTGCCGATATCTTCACTGGCAAACCGGATAAGCCGGCGGGCAATATACAGCGGGTCTTCTCCGCTGATCAACATGCGCCGCAGCCAGTAGGCCGCTCCGTCCGGGTCACTGTCACGCATGCTCTTGTGCAGGGCGGAGATGATATTATAATGTTCTTCTCCATTGTTATCATAGCGGAGATTGTGGTGCTGCTGGCCCGCTTCCCGGATAAGCGACTCCGAGATTTCTTTGAGTTCGCCGGATTCGGGAAGCAGTGAGGCCGCTGTTTCCAGGCAGTTCAGGGCCCGACGGCAATCGCCATCGGCCAGCATGGCCAGCAGCTCCAGGGCCGTATCTGTTATGCTGAGTTTTCGTGCTCCCAGACCTTGTTTCCTGTCGGCCAGCGCTCGTTGTGTAATCGTCTTGATGTCCTCTCTGCTCAGGGGCTGGAGGACTAGAACCTGACAGCGGGAGAGCAGCGGGGCGATGACGTGAAAAGAGGGGTTTTCGGTGGTGGCTCCGATCAGGGTCAGCAGGCCGCTTTCGACGTGGGGCAGAAAGGCATCCTGCTGCCCCTTATTGAACCGGTGAATCTCATCGACAAAGAGAATGGTCTGTCGCTTGGCACTCTGGTGTTTTGTCTCGGCCTCGGCGACAATCCTCCTGACATCCTTAACCCCGGACAGGACAGCAGAAAAAAAGATAAAGTCGGCGGCCAGGGTATTTGCCAGAACCGTTGCCAGCGTTGTTTTGCCTGATCCTGGAGGGCCCCAGAGCAGCAGTGAGGGGATTTTTCCTCGTTCAAGCAGTCCGCTGAGCAGGCGATTGCTGTCTGTGAGATGTTTCTGGCCGGCAAATTGATCAAGAGAGTCAGGCCGCATCCGCTCGGCAAGCGGTGCATTATGCTGGTATTTATTTTTCATGGGCTTGTCTTTAATATTGACTGAAATTCACTTAGACGTCAAGGGAATGCTTCTGTTCTTTTGCGGTCTATTCCTTGCCTTGCACAGGGCTTGATGGTAAGGTGAGACAGTAAATATTGTAAGATTATCTGCCGAAGAGAAAGGTATGAAACAACCGATTCTGCTCATTGCAGAGGAAACAACATATTCTGCCCGTATCCGCCTGCTACTCGATGGATATGAGATATTCCAGTGTGAAACCGTTGCCGATGGGGTGCTGTTGTGCAGACAGCACACCATTAACCTGATTCTTGTCGCTGAAAATGTCGGCGGACGGGGTGGTTGTGAGGTTTTTAATGAATTGCGCCGGCAATGTCCAACTGTGTCGGGGCTGCTTCTGGCCGAAACGGAAGATAATATACTGCTACGTCAGGCTATTGATGCCGGTATCTGCGGTCTGGTTGAATTGCCTCTTGATGCCGAACAGCTGAATATCCGGGTTGCCGGTGCCATGGAGTCGGTGACCCTGCGGGAGGAAAACACCCGGTTGCGCACCCTGCTTCCCCTGTACTCTCTTGGAGAGCAGTTTCTCTCCGCCGTCAGTGAAAAAGAGGTTCTGGATAACCTGCTGGATGAGGTTGTTCAGCAGACCGGTGCCGGTCAGGTTTCGGTGATGCTGTTTGATGCCGCTGAGGCCTGCCTGCGTATTGCCGCTGCCAGGGGGATGGATAAGGATCTGGTGGAGTCCATCCGTCTCCAGCCCGGTGACCAGATTGCGGGTTGGGTGTTTCAGGAGGGGAAACCGGTTATCCTCAATCGTGACACCCAGCAAAAAACACTCTTTGCCCCCCTACTGAAACGAACGGAGATTACCTCGGCCATTTCTTTTCCCTTAAGTGTCCGGGGAAACATTCTCGGGGTTCTTAATATCAGCCGGGTCGCCGAGGATTCTTTTTTTTCGGAAGCGGACAATGAAATGCTGGGCATCATCTGCGGGCAGGCCGCCCTTGCCCTTGAAAATGTTCGATCGCTTGAAGTGGCGAAAAACACGACCCGGATGCGAACCCTGTTTGAGCAGTATGTGGCTCCTGAAGTTGCTGAGATTCTCCTGGCCAGTGATGTCGATATCATGGGGGTCGGCGAGATCAAAGAGGTCACGGTCCTCTTTGCCGACATACGTAACTTTACCAATCTTGTCCAGCATCTGGAGCTGTCGGACCTGCGAATATTTCTCAACGAGTTTTTTCAGATTTTCACCGATACCATTTTTCAGAATCAGGGGACTGTGGACAAGTTTATGGGTGATGCCGTTCTTGCCGTATTCGGGGCCCCGGTTGAGCAGGAGAATGCGAATCTGGCCGCTGTGCGGACGGCCCAGGTTATCCGGGACCGGTTTGAATCGCTGCGTGTCCGCTGGGCGGAGCACAGTGAGGACTTTCGAACCGTTGACCTGGGAATAGCCGTGACCTGCGGGCAGATGTATCTCGGCAATGTCGGCTCAGCCAGGCGTCTTGACTACACGGTCATCGGCACCCCGGTGAATATTGCCCAGCGCCTTGCGGCGGAATCTTCCCGCAGTCGGATTTATCTGACGGAACCGGTCCGGCAGGATGTCTGTTCGCAGATTGAAACAGATGAGGTCGGTAATATTTCCCTGCGGGGAGTAGAAGACAAGGTGCTTGTTTTCAGTGTATAACGGTGGGTGGAAAAAAAGAGGCGGCAGTTAACCGTTCACGGTTCTGGTCACGGCGTGCGACGACCACCAGTTGCCCCGTTTTTGCTGCTGTATCCTCATCGCCTTGTGCAGTCGTTTCATCTGGTCCCCCTCAGGATGGGTCATGAAATCGACGCCCATTTTAAAGGCCCTGATTTGATCCTGGCGAAACAGATCCATCCAGACCGGTCTGGCTGCAATGGAGAACTTGATATTGTCCGGAGGGATATTCATGGTCAGTTGGAGCAGCCATGAATCATTTTCACGGGTTGAGTGAAAGACGTGGTACGCATCTTTCATGACCTGCGACATGAGCAGGCAGGCCCCATGGTCGGAGATATCTATTATGCGTCCGGAAAAGGGACCGGACAGCAGGACCCCGGTAGTGCCGTTTTTGGCAGTTACCATGATGGGGAGATAGTCGGTAATTCGTTTTGATCGTCTCAGTTCTGTGATCATGCCGTCATTGATGTACCGGGAAAAGTTGCATACTTACCTTCTTTTATCACATTTGGGTAAATTCATAAATAAAAAAGAACGAACTTGTACGCTGATGCGTTTTGTTTCTTATTGTCAGCTGCATCAGGTTTCATAAGGAATTGATTGGAGTCGTCATGAAGTTGAAAGAACCTCGGCTGCTGCAGCAGCAATGTTTCGTGGCTGGAAAATGGATTTCCGCCGTTTCCGGTAAAACCTTTGCGGTGCATAATCCGGCAACCGGTGAGCAGGTCGGTACGGTGCCGTCCCTGGGTCGGGAGGAGACGGCTCAGGCTGTTGACGCCGCCGACAGTGCCTGGCCGGCCTGGCGAAGCATGACCGCCCATGCCCGTTCCCGTATACTCCGGCGCTGGTATGAGCTCATTGTTAAGCATCAGGATGATCTGGCCCTGATCATGACCACGGAACAGGGGAAACCGCTGGCAGAATCTCTGGGTGAGGTACTCTACGGGGCCAGTTTTGTGGAGTGGTTTGCCGAAGAGGCCAAGCGGGTGTACGGCGATACTATCCCCATGGGCCAGCCGGGCAAGCGTATTATCGTTATTAAACAGCCGGTCGGGGTCTGTGCCGCTATCACTCCCTGGAATTTTCCTTCGGCCATGATCACCCGTAAAGCGGCTCCCGCACTTGCCGCCGGTTGTCCGGTTGTGATAAAACCGGCGGCCCAGACCCCGTTTTCCGCCCTGGCTCTGGCTGAGCTCGCCCGGGAGGCCGGAGTTCCACCGGGAGTGTTTAATGTGCTGACCGGACCCGCAGGTGAAATCGGTGGAGAGTTGACAGAAAGCTCGGTTGTGCGAAAACTCAGTTTTACCGGTTCTACGGCGGTGGGTAAGATGCTGATGCGCCAGTGTGCGGACACGGTCAAAAAGATTTCTCTTGAACTGGGCGGACATGCGCCCTTTATTGTCTTTGATGACGCCGACCTTGACCAGGCGGTTGAAGGAGCCATTGCCTCCAAGTATCGTAACTCGGGTCAGACCTGTGTATGCGCCAACCGATTTATTGTTCAGGAGGGAATCTATGAAGCCTTTGCCGAGCGGTTGATTCAGGCGGTGACGGATCAACTCAAGGTCGGCAACGGTCTTGATGAGGGGGTCAACCAGGGGCCGCTTATCGATCTGAACGCGGTCATGAAAGTGGAACAGCATATTGAGGATGCGCTGGGCAAGGGCGCTCGTTTAGGATGCGGCGGCAAGCGTTCAGGGGAAAACGGCTTCTTTTTTGAACCTACTATTCTGCTCGATGTGACCACCGACATGCTGATTGCCTATGAGGAGACCTTCGGGCCGGTGGCCCCTCTGTTCTCCTTTGCCACCGAGGAAGAAGCCGTGGCCATGGCCAATGACACCCCTTACGGTCTGGCATCCTATTTTTACAGCCGGGACGTGGGCCGGGTCTGGCGGGTGGCCGAGGCCCTGGAATATGGAATGGTCGGGATGAATACCGGCATCATGTCCACCGAGTCCGCTCCATTTGGCGGCATAAAAGAATCCGGCATCGGCCGGGAGGGCTCAAAGTATGGAATTGATGAATACCTGGAGTTGAAATATCTCTGCCTGGGCGGAATTGAGAAGTCGTGATGACCGCCATGATGCGTCGGAGCAGCGTTGACGCGACACTGGTGTTGCCTGTATGGGAACAGCGGCATGATAAGTGCGATTGATTCTTCTGTCCTCACGGTCTTCATTCCGACATTTTTTTGGTGTCGGCAACGCCGGGGCTATGACAGTTGTCTATGCGAGCAGTGGCAAAACACTCCGCGTTTTTTTGCAGAAAAAGGGCAATGTACGGGCAATGAACCGGGTTGCCGGGACTATGATGCTGGGTGTTGGTCTCTGGATGGCTGTGGGATAAGAAGCAGAGGATGATCAGTGAGCGTCTTTACCTGGTTTTTTGACAATGCTGCGGTGGGTTTTCAGGTATCCTGTCGTATACGGCTATCTTGACTATTCCAGGTCCCGGCTGTCCACATAGGCATAAGCACTGTGTTTGTGGATGGATTCGAAGCTTTCGACCCCGATGGAAAACCAGCCGATATCCGGGTGGGCCAGGGCCTTCTGGGCCACCATCCGGACCACGTCTTCGACAAACATGGGGTTTTTGTAGGCCTCTTCCGTTACATATTTTTCGTCCGGTCGTTTGAGCAGGGCATACAGCTCACAGGAACCACAGCCCTCCACCAGGCTGATCAGCTCTTCCAGCCATATGAACCTGAGTGGCTGCACAGTCAGGGTGACCTCGGCCCGCTGGTTGTGGGCGCCTGCTTCGCTGATCTCTTTGGAGCAGGGACAGAGCGTAGTCACCGGCACTTCAACCGTTAAGAGTAATTTCTGGCTGCCCTTGGTGGTGCCCTTGAATGAACACTGGTATTCCATCAGGCTGCTGGTTCCGGTGACCGGGGCTTTTTTGGCGAGAAAATAAGGGAAGCGCATTCCCATGGTCGCCTGTTGGGCCTGAAGTCGTTGCCGTACTTTGCCGAGCAGTTCAGGAAAGATGGTCGCATGCATGTCCCGGCGATATCTGCCCAGAAGTTCCGTAAACACGGAGACACAGGAACCCCGTAACTTATGGGGCATGTCAGCCTGCAGCGAGATGGTGGCCACGGTCTGCTGCAGGGAGCCGTTCCTTTCCCGGATACTGACCGGGCAGGTAAAGTTGTTGATGCCGACGGAGTCAAGTTTCATGGGCCTTCACTTACAGCATTTTTGGTCCCGGCTCAAGGAGTTTTGAGTTTTGCGTTGCGGGTTATCCCAGATTCTTACTCCTGAGAGTCGAAATCCGGCGATCAAAACCCACGGTAAATTTATGCTCCTGACTTAATTCGTGGAATCATCATTTTTTGAATAGTATCCTGCCCCCGGGAGATTGTAAGTGAAAACAACATGTTGTCGCATGATCGCCCGCAGGGCGGGCTCCTACGGGCCAGATGCCTTCGTCAATAGTGAATAAATGTTAGGTTGATACCTAATCAATTGATTTTAATTCATTTCAAATGCAGGATGAATTTACCCTGGATCAAAACCCGCTTTGTTTGAAGCATGGTGTAAAATATGGTAAGCTATTTTTTTGGTTTGCTTTTGCGGGAGAGTTATGGCTGAAGAAAATTATGGCTGAAGAAAAGGTGCGGATAGATAAATGGCTGTGGGCGGCCCGGTTTTATAAGACCAGGTCATTGGCTGCAAAGGCGGTCAGTGGTGGTCATGTCCACTTGAACGGGAGCCGGATTAAGGCTGCCCGATCGGTTCAACCGGGCGACAGTCTTGTTGTTCGACGGGGAGAACTGGAATTTACCGTCATTGTCCTGAAACTGAGCGGCAAACGTGGCCCGGCAACAGTTGCCCGGACACTCTATGAAGAGACTCCGGAGTCGATAGCCGCCCGGGAGGCGGGCCGTGAGGAACGGCGTTTGATCCGTTCGCCGGCTTCCAGGCCGCAGGGGCGACCGGACAAGCGGGACCGCAGGAAGATACGCAAGTTTCTGCGCAAGGATTAGAAAAGAGGTATTAGCGGTGCCTTACTGAATTCCTGTCATAAAAAACAGATAGCGCGAAGACTTCGAGAAAATTTAAGACACACTGTAGGAGCCCGCCCCGCGGGCGATAAAAACTCCCAAGGCATTCTGCAGAATCGCCCGCAGGGGCGGGCTCCTACGGTTGGAATTGGGTTGCGGGCAAGACCTGCTTTAGAGAATTAAGAGATAAGGGAAAAATATGAAAAAAGTAGAACGGGCGTTGATCAGTTTGACCGATAAATCAGGTATTGAGGACTTTGCACGGGCTATGACCGAGCTCGGGGTGGAGATTCTTTCCACCGGTGGGACGGCGAAGAAGATGCGGGACAATGGAATTCCCGTAACCGATGTCTCCGAGTTCACCGGGTTCCCGGAGATGCTTGACGGTCGGGTCAAGACCCTGCACCCCCTGGTTCATGGCGGAATTCTCAATCAGCGTGAAAACGTGGATCATCAGCAGCAGTGTAAGGAACATGGGATTCGTGATATTGATATCGTCGCCGTCAATCTGTATGCCTTTGAAAAAACGGTTGCCGATCCAAGCTGCAGTCTTGGAGATGCGATTGAAAATATTGATATCGGCGGCCCGACCCTGTTGCGGGCCTCGGCCAAGAATTTCAGGGATGTAACCGTGATTGTGGACCCGGCCGATTATGCACAGGTTCTGGCCGAGATTAAAGCAACCGGCAACACCACCCTGAAGACCCGGTTCAAGCTGGCGGTCAAGGTCTTCCAGCTGACCTCGACCTACGACACCACCATTGCCGACTGGCTGACCAAAGTGGATGTTGATACCAACCCGTATTTTTCCGGAGAGTAACCATGCTCAAGATGGCGGTGCTGCTCTCCGGCAGTGGACGGACCCTGGATAATTTCCATGAACGAATCGGGGCCGGGACCCTGAACGCGGAGATCCAGGTGGTGATTTCCAATGTCGGTGACGCACTCGGTCTGGAAAAGGCCAGGCGATACGGTTACCCGGCCTTTCATGCGGTCGGCAATAAAACGGTCAATGAAATCCTTGCCGACTATACGGTCGATCTCATTGTCCTTGCCGGCTATCTCAAGCTCTACGTGCCGCCGGAAGAACTCAAACAGCGGGTGCTCAATATTCATCCCGCCCTGATTCCTTCCTTCTGCGGGCCCGGGTTTTACGGCCATTATGTCCATGAGGCGGTAAAAAAACGGGGTTGTCAGGTGAGCGGCTGCACGGTGCATTTTGCCAATGAAGTCTACGATGAGGGGCCGATTGTCGTCCAGCAATGCGTGACTCTTGATGATGCAGATTCGCCGGACGATATCGCAGCCAAGGTTTTTGCGGTTGAATGCGTTGCCTTTCCCGAAGCCATTAATCTGGTGGATGAGAAGGGCGTTGATTATTTCTGGAACAGGAAGTGAGTGGTATGGCAATGCAAACCATTATGAATGCAAGAGATATCGATCGGAGTCTGCATCGGATCAGCCTGGAGATTCTTGAGAAGAATCACGGTGTCGACGAACTGGCGATTGTCGGAATTCATACCGGCGGTGTTTTTCTGGCGGAACGGATTCGCAGGAAAATCGTTGATCATGAGCAAGTTGAACTGCCCCTGGGCCATCTTGATATCACCCTGTACCGGGATGACTGGAGTCTGATTTCCCAAAACCCTATCGTTCGCAAGACCGATATCGGTTTTGCGGTAGAGAATCGACGGGTTGTGCTGGTGGATGACGTGATTTTTACCGGCAGAACCATCCGGGCCGCCATGGATGCGATCATGGATTTCGGCCGCCCGCTGTCTATCCAGTTGGCGGTGTTGGCCGACAGGGGAGGACGCGAACTCCCCATTCAGCCCGATTATGTGGGACTCACCGTCAACGCGGATGATGGTGAACGGGTTGATGTGCTGCTTGTTGAAAAAGATGATCGGGATGAGGTCGTCCTGCTGGAAGCTGAGAAGTAGGATGCCGACTTCCCCCGAACAGCAGCATAGACCACTTGATCTGGCCCATATCTGCCATCGGGTGCGGGAGAAGTCGGAGAGTTACGACCAGTATAATTTCAGCAGTAAGTTTAATGATTTCCTCAAGGCGTTTTTTGATCTGGCCCAGGAGTTTGATTCTGTAGAGGATTTTTACCGAATCTGCGTGGCGGTGCCGTTGGAAATAACCGATCTGGCCAGTGCCCTCTATCTGACCGAGGGTGAGGAAGAACGCCTGCAGCTTGTCTGTGACAGTGAACAGGGGGTGTTGAATGATCCTGTGCCGGCGGATGATACGGTCGGCCTGCAGGAGTATCCGTACGAGACCGGGGACAGTTATGTGATTCCCATCTGCAGTAAGCAACCGTCAACCGGCTCCCGATTTTCACAGATAATGCATGCTGAAGGAGAGCGCCGGACCGAGTTGTGGTGCGGAGTGAAAGGGATTTGCGGGCAGGGCAGGATTCTCGGCATGTTTGAGGTCAAGCCGCTGCAGCAACTTACGGATTCAGATAAGTTTTTCTTTGTGAAATATGTGAATCGGATAGGGTTCAATCTGGATAATCGTCTGATTGCCCGGCAGAATATTGACCACTTGAAGTTTATCAACACCCTGATCATCGATATTGAGCATAATGTCATTGTACCCAATATGTATTTTCGACATCTCTTTAATCAGCTGAAGAAAAAAATTATTGAGCTCGATAAAATAGAGGAAGATATTAAAGTTTTTGCTGATGGAGAGAACGACAACACCCGGTGCAGCAGCTGTCTCAGTCGCTGTGGTGAACTGCGCCGTGACCTGCTCGGTTATCACCGGGAGCTGGTCAAACACCATGCAAATATTACCCTTTTTCTGGAAAGCCTGTTTCGGCGGGAACATTTTGAAAAAGGCCATCTGGTCCTTCATTCCAAGCGGTGCTTTATTGAAAAAGATGTGATTCTGCCTCAGGTTGAGCATTATGCCAGCCGTCTGCGGGCGGCAAACGTCACGGTGGAACAGCCGCATAATATGCGTCAAGAGGATTTTCAGATATTGGTAGATGTCGGCCTGCTGGCGCAGGTCTATGCCAACCTTTTTTCCAATGCCGCCAAGTATACCAGGGAAATAATCGATCACCGGGGAGTGCCGCGTAAGGCTATGGCTTATGGACGGGAGATCGTCGAGAATTATCCCGAGCCAGGCAGGCGTGGTATTAAATTCAACGTTTTTACCACCGGCCCGACACTTTCCGAGAAAGAAGGCTCTCGACTGTTCAAGGAAGGAATGCGTGGTCCGGGCAGTGACGGTATTCCTGGAACCGGACACGGTCTCTCTTTCATACGTCACGTGATAGAGCTCCATGGCGGCACGGTCGGCTATGAGCCGACGTCTGAGGGAAATAATTTCTATTTTATACTGCCTGTCCCGCCGACGGAGTACCCTTCCTACGATCTGGTTCCGGTAAAGAAATAATTTTTTGCTTTCTTTACGCGTTCCGACCTCGAAATTTTAATCTACCATAGAGAATGAACACAGCACCGCTTATTGTCCACACTGACTGGTCACGTTCCTGGGGCGGCCAGGAAATTCGCACATTGACCGAGTTGCGCGAAATGAAAAAACTTGGCTTTCGGGTCGGTATGATCGTGCGCGAGGATTCGGAGCTGGCCCGCCGTGGTCGCCAGGAAGAAATACCGGTTTACTTTATAGATTTTTCCTCCAAATTCAATCTCTCAGCCTGGCGTGACCTGTTTCAATTAATCCGTAAACTTAAACCGGCAGTAGTCAATACCCACTCTTCAGAAGACTCCTGGATGGCCGGTTGTGTGGCAAAACTCTGCCGGGTCCCATTGATTATCAAGACCAGGCATGTGCTGGCCCCCATCTCCTCATCGTTCAGTTATAATATTTTTTTCGATGTTATTTTTGCCTGCAGTGAATCCATAGGTGCACAGCTGGTCAAGCAGGGTGTGAAATCAAAAAAAATTGTGGTTCAGTCCACCGGCATTGATGAGCAGAGATTTCAGTTTTCCAGTCGTGAGCGGGCAGAGATCCGCAGCCGCTACAATATCGGCGACCAGGACATTCTAGTGGGCAATGTCGCCTTTATCCGCCACTACAAGGGGCACGAATTCATTGTCCGGACGGCGGCAACCATGCCTGAAAAATACAAGTTTATGATTGTCGGCGGCGGCGATTCCCGTCCGCTGCTGGAGGAGGATATTGCCCGGGCCGGGGTCGAAGATCGTTTTATCCTCACCGGCCACCGGGAAGATCCGGAGCGTTTTTTTTCAGCAATAGATATTGTCTTTTTTTCATCCTATGAAACCGAGGGCATCTCCCAGTCCTTTATTCAGGGTCTGCTCTACGGTATGCCCCTGTTAACCTGTAAAACACCCTCACTTATGGAACCTCTTGAACATGTCGGGACCTACCGGACCATCGACTATGATGATGTGGAGGCGGCCGGTAAGGCGCTGGTTGAACTCTCCGACTGCCTTGTCCGGGATGAGGGAAACGTCGAACTGCAACGGCAGGCCATTGCCGGTAAATACGGCTTGAAAACAATGGTGGAAACCATTGTTCGGGTCTACGGTGACTATGGAGTTAGTGTTGAAAACTGAAATTTGCAACCCCGATAAAACTCGGAACTCCGATAAACGAGCTTGCGAGACATTGAGACCCGGAACCGGGAATCCGCCCATGGAGCTCCTCGCCCCGGCAGGTAGTTTCCCCGCCTTTGAGGCGGCCCTTGAAGCCGGAGCCGACTCAATCTATGTCGGGGTTCCCGGCTTTAATGCCCGGGCTTTGAGCAGAGATTTTACCTTTGCCGAGATCGATTCCATGATCCGGCAGGCCCATGGGCAGGGGGTGAAGGTCTATATTGCCATGAACAGCCTGGTTAAGGAGTCGGAGCTTCCGGCAGCCCTGGATGCGTTGTCCTGTCTTGAACAGCTCCGCCCCGATGCCCTCATTCTCCAGGATCTTGGTCTGCTCTATATTGCCCGGACCTGGTTTCCAGATCTTTCCCTGCATGCCTCCACCCTGATGTCGATCCATAACTCGACAGCCGCCATGGAACTCACCAACCTTGGCGTTGAGCGGGTGGTCCTGGCCCGGGAGCTGACCATTGAAGAGATGGCGGAGATTCACCAAAAGACCGATGCTGAAATTGAGGTCTTTATCCATGGAGCCATGTGTTTCAGTTACTCCGGACTCTGCATGTTTTCCAGTTTGCACGGCGGAAAATCCAGTCTCCGCGGCCAGTGCGTGCAGCCCTGCCGCCGTCATTACTCCTGGCAGGCACCTGGAAAAACGCAGCGAGATGGGGGAAGGGAAAAAGATACAAAATATCTGTTTTCCATGAACGATCTCTGCGGGGTGGATTTTCTGCCTGCACTGCGCGATGCCGGGGTCAGTTGCCTGAAGATTGAAGGACGGATGAAAAGTGCCCGCTACGTTGCCAATACCGTGGCTGCCTATCGGATGGCCCTGGACAGCATGGATGAACCGGTCGAGGAGCAGGGTCGTATTCTTAACGAGGCCCATAAACTCCTGGATGAGGCTATGGCCCGCAAACGATCAAGCGGCTTCCTGCTGGCCGACAGACCCACCGGGGCAATAACTCCCCAACAGTCCGGCAACAGCGGTCAGCTGCTCGGTCAGGTACGGGGAGTGCAGCAGGAACGGACCAGGGACGGGAAAAATCAACTGACCCTGCAGATTCGCCTGCAGGGTCAGGTCAGTGAAGGTGACCGGCTGCGGTTGCACAATGAAAAAACCGGCGAACGGATAAGTTTCACCCTTCGGTACCTGCAGATCGGGGGACAGCGACGGAAGGCCGGCAGTTCGGGGCAGAATGCACAGCTCTCCCTGGGAGCCGATCTCAAAGGGCGGAGCGGGCGAAATTTCCGGGGCAGTCTGTTTAAAGTAGATGTAGGCTCCCGTATCGTTGCCGAGCGGACCGGCCGCAAGAGAAGCAAAAAGCTTTCCGGGCGCAAGATCTTTGCCGACACACGCAAGGTAGAGGAGATTCTCAATCATCTTTCCTGGAAGCGGGGCGATGGCAAAGCAAAGCATTCCGCACGGAGAAAGGGTGCACCTGAGGATAGCAGGGCCGGGCGCCGCGGCAGCAGAAAAGAACTGCCCTGGTGGGTGGCTGTTTCGGCAGTGGCTGATGTACGGCAGCGGTTACCGGTGCGGGCGGCTCGTATTCTCCTGCCGTTGACCCGGGACAATATGCGCAGCCTTGACCAACTGGGAGCAAAAATAAAAAAGTACCGGGGCCGGATTATATGGCGTCTGCCACCCATCATCCATGAGGCGGATCTTGACTGGTATGTGGAGCAGGTAAGGCAGCTGGCCACAACCGGCTACAGCCGTTTTGAGCTTGGTCACTGCAGCCAGTACGGCTTGTTTACATCCCTGCAGGACGGGAAGCACCAGCAGCGGCTTGAGCTGTACGGTCAGTACAGTCTGAACCTCTTGAATTCTGCTGCCCTGCATGCGGCCGGTCATTTAGGCTTTCAGGGTGGGTTATTTTCCCTTGAAACCGAGGCGGAAAACCTTACCGCTGCAATTTCGCATTTCAAGTGGCAGCGGGGAAGAGGTCGGCCGCAGCAACGGATGAAGCTGGGGCTCTATGTCTACGGGCGCCCGCCGTTGTTTACGGCCCGTCTGGACAGTGATCAGTACAATTACCGCCGGCAGATAGTCAGCCCTAAAGATGAACAGTACACCCTGGAGCATACGAATGGCCTTACCCTGGCCAGGTCTACCCTGCCGTTTTCTCTGCTCAGGTGGCAACGGGAACTTACGACTATGGGACTTGATTACCTGCTGCTTGACCTCACCGGCGGTCCGATTCGGAAAGAGGCGGCAGCGGCGAGTGCGCTTCTGGCCGGTGGCGGCAAGCGGATACCGGTCCTGTCGGGAAATTTTCAGGGCACACTGGTATAGCCTGTGCGTAACCGTTCACCAAAGAGCAACTAAGATTGATAAACCCATACTTGTAAGTGTTTACCAGATAAGCGCAGACTTCGGATAAGCGCAGACTTCGGATAAGCGCAGACTTCGGATAAGCGCAGACTTCGGATAAGCGCAGACTTCGGATAAGCGCAGACTTCGGTGTTCCATATTCGTTTAGATAAGCGTAGACTTCGAGCAGGCCGACGAATCAGATAAGCGCAGCGAAGCGGAGACTTCGATAGCTTGCCTATGTGAGGAGGCCTGATCGAACGAAGAGGGGGTGCTGGTGAACGCTTACGCCTGTGCAGGCTTGCTGCGCTTGACAAAGCAGAATCGGTTGGCTACTACTAATCGATTTGCAGCTGGAGTTTTGTTTTTTTATTTTTTTTAATGTAAGGGAAGAAACAGGCCGGAATCAATGACCAATAAAGAAATAGTGACCAGGCTGTTCGGGGTACTTACGCCCTATCGCAGCAAACTTATCATTGCCATGGTGGGGATGGTTATTGTTGCCGGTTTTAACGCCGCCCAGGCCTATATGGTCAAACCTCTTCTTGACGAGATTTTTGTCAACAAGGATAAGGTGCTGCTCAACATTTTGCCCCTGGCCCTGCTGGGTATCTTTCTTGTTAAGGGTATTTTTTATTTTATTTACTCGTACCTCCTTGAATGGGTCGGACAGTGCGTTATCCGTGATCTTCGCAACCAAATCTATGCCCATTTGAACAGGTTGCCCCTGTCTTTTTTTCACCACATGCCCACCGGTGAACTTATCTCCAGGATTATTAACGATGTTACCCTGCTGCAGGGGGCTGTCTCTCATGCCCTGATCCGTATTCTGCGTGATTTTGTCTCCGTCATCGGCCTGCTCGTGGTGATTTTTATGATGGACTGGCGCCTGGCTCTGATGTCGATGATTTTCCTGCCCATGGCTGCCGCACCCATTGTCATCTTTGGCAAGAAGTTTCGCCGGGTTTCCACCCGCTATCAGAGGAGTATCGGTGAGGTCACCAATATCCTTCATGAAACCATCGGCGGAGCCCGGATCGTCAAGGCGTTCTGTATGGAAAAGCAGGAAGAAAAACGTTTTGCAGCCCAGATACAGCATCTGTTCAACACCCTGATGACCGAAACCAGGTATCGGTGCCTGTCTCATCCCATGATTGAGTTCATGGGCGGAGTCGGTATAGCCCTGATTATCTGGTTCGGCGGCATGCAGGTCCTTAAGGGAACATCGACCATGGGCGCTTTCATGTCATTTCTCACCGCCCTGATCATGCTCTATGAGCCGGTCAAAGGAGTGAGCAAGATTAACTCTACCATCCAGTCCGGTCTGGCTGCTGCAACCCGTATCTTTAATCTGCTCGATATTGTGCCGGATATCGTGGAAAAAAAGGATGCCGTAATCCTGCCGCCTTTTCATGACTGTATTGAATTTCAGGATGTCGGATTTTCGTATGAGCCCGGCGAGCCGGTCCTGCATGGAGTCAATCTCAAGGTTCAGCGGGGTGAGGTTCTGGCTGTTGTCGGTCCGTCCGGCGGCGGTAAGACTACCCTTGCCAATATGCTGCCCAGGTTTCATGATGTTGATTCCGGGGCGATTCGTATTGACGGCCATGACATTCGCGATCTGACCCTGCACTCGTTGCGCAGCCAGTTGGCACTGGTGACCCAGCAGACTATTTTATTTAATGATACGGTTCGTTACAATATCGGCTACGGCAGTCAGGATTGTAGTGAAGAGGATGTCCACCGGGCGGCCGATGCCGCCTTTGCCCTGGAGTTCATTGAAGAACTGCCCGACGGCTTTGACACGATTATCGGTGAATCCGGAGCCCGGCTTTCCGGCGGTCAACGCCAGCGTATTTCCATTGCCCGGGCAATTCTCAAGGATGCACCGGTGCTGGTCCTGGATGAGGCTACCTCGGCCCTGGATACCGAGTCCGAACGTAAGGTCCAGAAGGCCCTGGAAAACCTGATGAAAAACAGGACGACAATTGTTATCGCCCACCGGTTGTCGACCATTAAAAATGCCGATCGGATTATTGTCATGCAGGGCGGCAGACTTGTGGAAGAGGGGACTCATGATGCCCTGCTGGCACGGGGTGAGGTGTATAACCAATTGTACCAGATGCAATACAGCGATTAGTGCGCCATGTTTGTACAAAATTTCTGGGGAATATGGAATCGGCTGCCTTTTGACAGGGAGTACCCGTTTACTGATTCCCGGCTCCGGCAAAAGGATGAACAAGCTCCCTGACAGGCAGCTGTTCTGGGAATCGATACGACGTTTCATGCTGGTCTATGCGCTGGGAGAAAATCGCATATATCAACACCATACAGCCTGAAGCCGTTGCCGGGGAGGGGTTGAACTTGCTCTGGTCGGCAACTGGCAGACGTGGGACGAAAACACCCCGTAAAGAACGAGTGTACATGGAGATTATGACCGCTGGCCGGAAATCACTCTTGCAGAAGATACAGCATACCGCCACCTTGAGTATTGACTGGTTTGCCGTTATGCTTGCCTTCAGCATCCCGCTCTCCACCTCGGCTGTTTCGGTGCTGGCGGTGCTGATTCTTACCGCCTGGATCATAGGGGGCGACTACTCCCGTAAATGGGCCGTCATTACAAAAAATCCCGTCAGCCTGGCGCTCCTTTTCTATCTGGGCCTTTTTTTTCTGGGTTTGTTGTGGACTCAGAATATCAGTACCGGTCTGGAAATGATAGAGAAACAGTGGAAGTTGCTCCTGTTTCCGGTGCTGCTCAGTTCACTGGTCTACTCCCATCGTCGGCGGTATGTTGTTTCCTTTCTTGTCGGATTGACGGTCGCCATGCTGATGACCTATCTGGCCTGGTTCAATATTCTGCACTATGGCGGTGTGACCCCGGAACATCTGACCAAAGGGCTTTTCCACGTGATTTATAACCCCTTGCTGGCTTTTGGCTTTTACCTGGTCTGCCATGAAGTGCTCTGGGGGAAATGGGCTGTTATGCGTCGTCTGGGATTGATCCTGCTTGCCGCATGCATGGCCGTTGACATGTTTATCACTGAAGGGCGGACCGGACAGGTCGTCTTCTTTGTCCTTCTGGGGCTTTTGTTTATTCAGTTTTTCAGCAGAAGTAAACTCAAGGCCGTGCTCTTTATTCTGCTTATTCTCCCGCTTACCTTTGCCGCCGGGTATCAGTTGAGTCCGACATTTCAAAACCGGGTGGATGCAGCCGGACAGGAAATACGGGAGTTTAATGAGAATCCAAATACTTCAGTTGGGTTGAGGTTGTTGTTCTGGAAAAATTCCTGGAGGATTATTAGAGCTCATCCGTTGTTCGGGGTGGGAACAGGTGATTTTCAATCCTCATATGCAGAGGTGAATGCTGAGTTGTCACCGGATATGGTTGCCACCGACAATCCGCATAATCAGTATGTTTTCATTCTCTGTCAATTTGGAATTCTTGGTCTTCTCAGCCTGTTGACCATCTTTTTTGCTCAGATTCATCAAGCGGTAACCTGTAAAGATGACTGGAGAAGAATTCGTATTGCCTTCCCTGTTTTTTTTCTGACCATCATGCTGGCCGAATCCTATCTTGTTATCTATGAAACCGGCTTTTTCTTTGCTCTTTTTTCAGCAGTTTTGTTTGCCCGGCCCGGCAAGTCGGCTGAGTCGAGTGCGGCACCGGGGGAAGAACAATGATGCCGCGTATATGTATTATTATTGTCAACTATAATACCGGTCTGCTTCTGTCACGCTGCCTGGATTCCATCAGGGCGCAGAAGGAGAGTGACTGCCGGGTTATTGTGGTAGATAATGCATCGGTGGATAAGAGTCTCGAGTTGATTCGCAGCGGCTATCCCGAGGTTCTGCTTATTGGCAATGACCGGAATCTCGGCTTTGCCGCCGCCAACAACCAGGCGATACGGGAGACGGAGGCGGAGTTGCTTTTTTTTCTGAATCCGGATACCGAGCTGCAACCCGGATGTCTTGCTGAAATCAGGGCGTTTATGGCGGCCCATCCCGAGGTCGGGCTGGCCGGTCCGGCTATCGTCAACAGTGACGGCAGTCATCATTCCACGGTTGAAGAGAGGTATCCGGGCAGTCATTATACCTGTGGCGAGGTTGATGAGCTGCCCGGCGACATTGCCTGGATTCTGGGAGCAGCTCTTATCGCCAGCAGGAGTGTGATTGCCGAGGTCGGGGGGTTTGATGAACGTTTTTTTCTCTATGCCGAAGATATCGATCTCTGCCTGGAGATCAGGAAAAGGAATTGGCTGCTGGGTTATATTGCCAATGCAAAGGTGCTGCATCTGGAAGGGCAGAGTGAAAAAAAGGCCCCTTTTGCCGATGTCATTGAGCGTAAGGTTCGAGCGGAATTAATTTTTTTTAAAAAACACTATCGTTCCGAAACCGTGGCAAAAATACGACGAGCCAGACTGTTGCAGGCCTGGTGGCGAATTCTGTCGCTTGGTGCAGGCGGGTTGTTTTTTGGAGCGGAGGATGCCCATCGTAGAAAACAGATTAAGTATGCCGTCATTGCCCGTTTATATGGGCAGGCATCCCCTTCGGAGGATCGGTGAAGGTTGCCATAGTTCATAATCAGTTCAGCAGCGGCGGCGGCATGGAAGCCTATATGTCGGCCCTGATCCGTGGGTTCCTCGCTGCCGGGGATGAGGTTCATATTCATACCTACGAAGTGGACAGGGCTCTGGCTGCCCGGCTGCCCTGTATTCTTCATAAAAGCAACCTGTTCTTTTTGCCGCGTCGCTGGAAAAAATACTGGTTTTTATGGCAGTGTAACCGGCATTTCGACCGGAATGCCTATGATCTGTCGCTTGGCCTGACCCGGACCTTTGGCCCGGATATCGCCGTAATCGGCGGCATACATCCGGCCTCAGTCGCAGCCAGTCCCGGGCGCAATTATTTTCTGCGTCGATTTCATGATCGGATCGAAACCGGGCTGGAACGTACCATGTTTGCGCGGACACCCAGGATATTAGCCCATTCGAAGGCCATTGCCGGCGAGATTGAGGCATATTACAGCAGTACGGATCCCGGTAAGATTTCTGTACTCTATCCGCCGATTGATACTGATTTTTTTCGACCCGTTCAGGGAGATGAACTCATTGAGGCACGGAAACGGTATGGTCTCGATTCTGCAAAGATGACCCTGCTCTTCCCCTCCCTGGGGCACAGGAGAAAAGGATTGGAGGAGCTGTTGACCGCTTTTCGGCAACTTGATCGAGATCGTTTTGAACTGCTTATCGTCGGGGAAAGGGTGCGCGGTTTTACTGATTTTCCAGGGGCGGTGCGATATCTCGGGTATATAGAGAATCTATCAGAGCTGTATACCGCCGTG
Source organism: Deltaproteobacteria bacterium (assembly GCA_024280455.1). Taxonomy (GTDB): domain Bacteria; phylum Desulfobacterota; class Desulfobulbia; order Desulfobulbales; family Desulfobulbaceae; genus DRLX01. The sequence goes on from JAJRQC010000135.1 coordinate 62,939, forward strand.
GATTATACGGTCCTGCCCTCTTATTATGAGCCCTTTGGGCTGGCGGTGGTGGAATCACTGCAATGTTCCACGCCGGTTCTGGTAACCAGCACGGTGGGGGCGGCGGAATTGTTAAGTCCTGATGAAGGGGTAGTTCTTGATGATAACAATCCGGCAGCGCTTGCATGTGCAATTGAAAAACTGGAGAAAAAAACAGTGGAACCCGGGTTTGTTCAGCGCCATGGACTCAGCCTTTGTCAACATATAGAGCAGCTGAAAGCATTGGTTCAATGAGAGCGTATCCGGGATTGAATCATGGATTGCAAGAATAAGCGAATTTTAATCATCAAACCCAGTTCTCTGGGGGATATAGTCCATACCCTGCCGGTGGTGCATGCTCTGAAAAGGAGTAACCCGGAGAGCACCATCAGCTGGATAGTGCAGCAGGCCTTTGCCCCTCTGCTTGAATGTGACCCGGCTGTTGATACCGTCTACCCGATCCATATTCCGTCGACCAGTGATCCGCAGGCCGGTCGTTTTGCCTACTTCCAGGCCTTTGTCGCAACCGTAAAGATGTTTAAAAAGCTGCATCGTCAGTTGAAAAATGCTCCCTGTGACCTAGTGCTTGATCTGCACGCTTCGTTTCGCAGCGGCTTGTTGGGACGGACCAACCCGGGCGGTCTGCGGGTGGGGTTCAAGGGAGCCAGGGAACTCAATACCTGGTTCCAGAACCAGCTGGTCACGGTTCCGGAATCGGCCCGGCATGCGCTTGATAAAAACTTGTTGTTCTGCGACCATCTGGCCTGTACTGTTGCTCCTGAAGATTTCCACATGTGTTGCAGCACAGACGATGTCGATGCCGTGCGGGTTTTTCTCCGCCGGCACAAGATACCTGCAGGGGCGGAAATTATTTATGCCAACCCTTCGGCCCGCTGGCAGACGAAATTCTGGCCTGCCCGCCGGTGGGCCGAACTTGCAGATTGTCTCTCTGCCCGGGGAACGGTGATGGTTTTTGGCGGCAGCGGGCAGGATGTACCCTATATTGCGTCAATTACCCGACTGATGAAAACCCGGGCCCTGGTTACGGCCGGTTGTCTCAGCCTGCCGCAATCCGTTGCCCTTGTTCAGCGATCTTCTCTGTATGTTGGGCTGGATTCCGGTCCCATGCATATGGCAGCCCTGTCGGGCATCCCGGTGGTGGCTCTGTTTGGCCCCACTCATCCGGACCGGGTAGGGCCTTATGGAGTGAAACATACAATCGTGCGTGCAATCGATTTGGATTGCCTGGAGTGCAGGCGACGTTCATGCGATCATCTTAGCTGCATGAAGGGGATCACGGTAGGTATGGTCTATGATGCTGCAGTCTCGTTTGTTTCCAGAGCGGAAGTATGAAAATCAGTCTGATTATAACAACCTATAACTGGAAAGAGGCTCTGCATCTTTCCCTGAAAAGTGTTCTTCGGCAAAAGGTCTTACCCCTTGAAGTCATCGTTGCCGATGATGGTTCAGCTGAAGAAACCGGGGAAGTCATACGGGCCATTGCCGCTGATTCACCCATTCCGATTATTCACTCCTGGCAGGAGGATAAAGGGTTTCGACTGGCCCGAAGCAGAAATCGAGCCATTGCCCGGGCCCAGGGAGAGTATATTATCCTCATTGACGGAGATATTCTTCTGGAAAAACATTTTGTTCAGGACCACCATCAGTTTGGCCGCCCTGGTTTTTTTGTCCAGGGAACCCGGGTGTTGTTGAGTAAAACCTTATCCGAACAGGTTGTGCAATCCGGACACCTGAATGCCGGCTTTTGCCGGCATGGGGTGGAAAACAGAAAAAATTGTCTACGCTCGGAAATTCTGGCCCATCTCTTTTCGTTTAAGAGCAGGCAGCTGCGCGGAGTCAGGACCTGTAATTTTGCCTTCTGGCGGCGGGATGCCGTACAGGTCAACGGCTTTAATGAGGAGTTTGTCGGCTGGGGGCGGGAGGATTCTGAGTTTACCGTGCGGCTGATGAATATCGGCATTCGGCGCCAGAATGTCAAGTTTAATGCCTTGGCCTATCATCTCTATCATCCGATCAGTGACCGAAAACATCTGACGGAAAATGATCATATCCTGCAGCAGACCATTGATCAGAATCTTTGCTTTTGCGAGCATGGTCTCAGGCAGCATATGGCGGCCAGCGACGGGTTGGAACCTTCCATCCCTTAACCTAACCCTTGAGTTCCGGTTTTTTGTTCCTGTACAGCGGCGGGGAATCCGGCGGCTGCCAGTCGGCCTGCAGTTCCACCAGCTTGGCGTATTTATAAAAAGTGCCCTGGAAGTTGCCCACCGCAATGACCACCCCCGGCCAGCCGTCGAGAATGCCTTTCTTTAAAATGTACATGTGAAAGAACGACCAGCAGCCCCGGGACAGCGCAGTGAGCATGGTCGCCTTGCGGCCGCGCATTTGCAGCTTTTTCGCCCCGAGTGTTGAGTATTTGTTGGCCTTATGGGCGACTTCTTCAAGGTTTTTATAGGGGAACTGCCAGATGGGCTGCTGCAGGTAGCCCGCCGGTTTGTTGGAGATGATTGTATACTCTTCGTGGACCGGATCGTCGTTTTTGAAGTCCAGAGTTCCTTTTTTAAAGAGTTGGGGCTGGCGATAATCCGGATAGAAACCGGAGTGTTTGATCCAGCGGCCCATGAAAAAGTTTCGGCGGGGAATGTAATACGCATCTGCGGTTTCAGGCAGTTCGATTGTCCTTAAGATTTCGTCTCTGGCTTCAGCCGTACAGCGTTCATCTGCGTCCAGTGAGAAAATCCAGCCATGGCTGCAGGCAGCCATGGCCCTGTTGCGCAGATCGCCGAATCCTGCAAACTTGATCTGTATCACCTTCGCGCCCAATTTCTCGGCAATGGCTGCGGTCTCATCCTGGCTGTACGAGTCGGCCAGAATGATCTCGTCGGCCCAGAGGACCGAGTTGATGGCGGACCGAATTTTTTCAGCCTCGTTATAGGCGATAATGTAAACAGAAATTTTTTGTATGCTCATGCCCGGCGAACAACCTGGGGTCTGTTCCTGCTGCCGCCGGCGAGCTGAACCACGATCCGGTCGGTTTTCTGCAGGCGTCCGACCAGCGTCTTGAAGAGATGTCTGGAAACATCAGGATATTTTTCGATAAGTTCATTCAGCTTGTCGCCGGGGTACCGTTTGACCGTGCAGCGTCCGGCGGAAACGATGGAGGCTGTACGGGTTTCATCGAGGATGGAGGCCATTTCACCAAAGTACTCTCCCGGTTCAGAGATTTCAGCTATTTTTTTACCGCCTCGAAGGACTGCCACTTTGCCGCGGACAAGCTTAAAGAAGTCTCTGTCTTTATTCCCTTCCTGGATGATGCCGTCACCATCCAGGTATTCCTCCACATCCGGGTTGACCAGATAGGCCGGCAGGCTGTCTTCATGGACAACCGTACGGCGCAGGACTTCTTCAAGACTGGTGACTCCTTCGCGAGCCTTCTGCAGGGCCGCCTCGCGCAAAGTATACATGCCTTCCTGAACGGCAATCTTGCGAAGTTGTTCCTCGGACACCTCGGCCTGAATGGCCTTGGCAACTTCTTCGGTGACCTCCATCAGTTCAAAAAAGCCGACTCGGCCCTTGTAGCCCAGTCCGTTGCATTCAGGACATCCTTTTGCCGTATACAGATTGAGACTATCGAGTTCATCTTCGTTAAATCCGGAACTGAGTAATTTTTTTTTGTCATATGTGGCCGGCTCACGACATTTCTTACAGAGACGCCGGCCAAGCCTTTGCGATAAAACCATGCTCAGTGAAGAGGCCAGCAGGTAGGCGGGAATGCCGATATCCACCATACGGCCGACCGTGGCCGGCGAGTCGTTGGTGTGGAGGGTGGAGAATACAAGATGGCCGGTCATGGCTGCCTTCATGGCGATACTGGCGGTATCGAGGTCACGAATCTCACCGACCATGATGATGTCGGGATCCTGGCGTAAAAATGCCTTCAGGGCCGCCGGGAAAGTCATGCCGACTTCGGTGTTGACGTTGACCTGGTTGATGCCCTTGAAGTTGAACTCCACCGGATCCTCGGCGGTCAGGATCTTGATATCTTCCGTGTTGAGTGAGTTTAAGGCGGAATACAGGGTGACGGTCTTGCCGGATCCGGTGGGGACGGTTACCAGCAGCATACCCTGGGGGCTGTTGAGACAGCGTTTCAGGGCCTCAAAAGTTTTGACTTCAAAACCCAACTGGGTCAGGTCGACGTTAAGGGAATCTTTATCCAGGATACGCAGAACAATACCCTCGCCAAAGAGCAGGGGCAGGGTGGAGACGCGAAAGTCAACCGCTCTGTTACGGCCCATTCGCATCTTGATGCGACCATCCTGGGGAACCCTTCGTTCCGTAATATTCATATCGGCCAGAATCTTCACTCGGGCGACCAGAGCGTTTTTAATGGTCAGGGGCAGATTCATGGATTTGAACAGGGCGCCATCCTTGCGGTACCTGACCTGCATGGTTTTTTCAAAGGGCTCGATATGGATATCACTGACCCCTTCCTGGACGGCTTTAATCAGGATTCCATTCACCAGCTTGATGATCGGTGCATCCGAGGCGGAGAATTGATCAAAAGCACTTTCATCTTTAGTTCCGCTTTCAATTTCAAAATCATCGGCGGCGTCGGAAACCAGAGCGCCGAAATCCTCAACCTGGGTAATCTCTTCCTCTTCTTCTCCGTTCTCATCCTGGAAATTGAAAAAGGATTGATATTCTTCTTCATCAATCTTGTAATATTTTTTATAAGAGTCGATAATGTCCCGGGCCGTGGAGACACAGACGTCGAGGCCCATGTTGACGATATCCTGAAGCTCTTCGACCTCAATATGGTCGGTGGGCTCGGCCATGGTGATTTGAAGGGTATTGCCGGCCTTGCGCAGGGGGAGGATAAGAAATCTTTTAGCAGTCTCATAAGGCACCAGCTCCAGGGCTTCCTGGCTGGGGGGCTCCTGGTCAATGGAAACCAGGGTATAGTTATGCATCCGGCTGAGAAAGTTGGCAATGGTATCTCGTTCAAGGGTACCATTTTCCAACAGGATTCGACCTAGACGCTCACCCGTCTTTTTATGGACCTTCTTGGCCTCTTCAAACTGGTTTACAGTAATATAACCAGCCTTCTGCAGGATCTCGCCGATTTTGAATTTTCCTGCTCCGGACTGGTCTTTCACCGTCCGCTTGATGGAACTTTTATTCCGGGCGTTTCTGTTAGCTGTTGTTTTTTTTACCATGGAGAGTACGGAGTTTGCCAGGTTCTTTGATGATGAAGGAGGACATTTTCCTGATTACCATGATACTACAAAAAAGAAACCGGGTCAAAAGCACATTGTACTTTTGACCCGGTATGATGAAAAAGATACGTATACGTTCAATTTTGCGAACGTTTGATCATTTAGAACACTCCTTTGACCTTGCCGGTCTCAACATCGACATCAATCCGGCGATAGGCCGGATCCGAGGCCGTACCAGGCATCAGGCTGATGGCTCCTGCAACCGGCACGACAAAGCCCGCACCCTTGTAGGTGAGGATGTCACGGATAGGCAGGGTCCAGCCCTTGGGCGTTCCCTTGAGCGTTGGATCATGGGACAGGGAGAGATGGGTTTTGACCATACATGTGGTCATTTTCTTCATTTCCGGGTCGGCCTCAATCCGTTTGAGCTTGGCAGCCGCTTCGGGTGAGTAGCTCACACCGTCGCCGCCGTAGACCTCCTTGACGATCAGTTCTATGCGCTCGGACAACGGAGTCTCGAGGTCATAGAGGAATTTGAAGTCGTTGGGCTCTTCACAGGCGTCGGCAACCGCATCGGCAAATTCAAGCGCACCTTCACCACCATGCTCCCAGTGACGCGACAGGGCAGCTCTTGCACCTGCTGCCTCTGAAATACGGCGAACTGCTTCAATTTCCGCATCCGTATCCGTGTAAAATGCATTGATACAGACAACCGGATTAATGCCGGCCTTCTTAACGGTCTCAATGTGGTGGACAAGGTTTGCACAACCTTTTTCAACCCAGCCCACATTTTCACCTTCGTACTCTTTGGGCATGGGCTTGCCCGGAACCGGAATCGGGGCACCGCCGTGGCATTTGAGTGCCCGGATGGTGGCGACAATGACGGCACAGTTGGGTTTAAGGCCGGAGTAACGGCACTTGAGGTTCCAGAACTTTTCAAAGCCGATATCAGCCCCGAAGCCGGACTCGGTTACGTTGTAGTCGGCGAGTTTTAAGGCAACCCGGTCGGCAATGACCGAAGACTGGCCGATTGCGATATTGGCAAACGGACCGGCATGAACGATAACCGGCTGGCCTTCCAGGGTCTGCATCAGGTTCGGGTTGACGGCATCGACCATCCAGGCGGTCATAGCGCCGTCTACTTCAAGATCGGCCGTAGTGATCGGCCGATCCTGTTTGTCATAGGCGACAACGATTTTACCGATACGCTCGCGCATATCTTTGAGGTCATTGGCAATGGAAAGGATGGCCATGATCTCGGAGCTGACTGCGATATTAAAGCCGGACTGCATGGTCATGCCGTCCATCTTGCCGCCGATACCCTGGGTAATATTCCGCAGGGCCTGGGCGCAGAAATCCATGATCCACCTGAATTCCACCTTTTTCGGATGGATATCAAGACGTTTCAGGTTACGCATGGCCAGCTGTTCATCAGTGTAGTTGTTCTCGTGCTGCATACGGGCAGTGAGGGCGACCATCCCTAAGTTATGGGCATTCATGATGGCGTTGATGTCGCCGGTCATGCCTAGAGAAAAAGGAGTCAGTGGAATACACTGGGCCAGGCCGCCGCCGGCGGCGGATCCCTTGATATTCATGGTCGGGCCGCCTGAAGGCTGGCGGATGGCACCGACAACGGATTTTCCCCGTTTGCCGAGTCCCTGAACCAGGCCCATGGCACAGGTTGACTTTCCCTCGCCCAGCGGGGTAGGGGAAATAGCGGTTACATCGACGTATTTTCCGTCCGGCTTATCTTTTAACCGGTCGAGGATTTTACGGTAATCAAGTTTGGCCAGATAGTGACCATGGGGCAGCAGTTCTTCTTTTTCCAGGCCGAGCTGTTCTCCGAGCTCGTACACTGTTTTCATCCGGCTTTCCGCCTCTTCTGCAATTTCCCAGTCCGCGTGCTTGGTGGGATCCAAAACCATAGGGTCCTCCTTCAAATTTTCAAGATTTTTCAAGATAAATGGGTGTGAACACAAACAAGATGGTCTCGTAAAAAGGTAGACACGCCTGTTGCATACATCGAAAAACTCAACAGAGTGTGACTTCCCCGCCGTCGGTGGCGAGATCTTTCAGAGTCTCGCAGGCTCCTTACCTACGACACCGACAAACAAGACAGCCCAGGAAGGCTCCTGCGCTAACCAGCATGACTGGACCATGTTTGACAGCCATAACGAACGATGGAAATCAAGGATTGCAGCTCTATTTGAGGTCTGAAACCTGAAACTTCCATCAAAAAACCACGATAATCACGCCAACTTAGCAGGTTCGGGCATGGATGTCAATGATTACCGGTTCAGTTTGAGCCGGTAATCAATAACATCGGGAAAACAGGTGAGAATTTAAGATGAAGGATCAGGCAAACGCTGCGGGAAAACGCTGCAAAAAATCCTGCTGCAGGGGAATAATTACCTCGCGCATGGAGGGCTCGGCAGCTTTGGTTGAGCGGAGTTTGAAGATATGCGACCATTCGGCCAGGTTTGTATAGACGATAAGCTCTGTCTTGCACGAGTTGGGAAGAACGGTCCGGGCCGCCTGGGGGGTGGAGGTTTCCAGCAGTTGCAGGTACATCTGTTCGGTGTCGACCATCGCTTTGTACCAGATTGTATACTCAGGACTGTCCTCTTTAAAAAACATCGGTTTGATAAAGGTGACCTCGGAACCGAACTTATCATCACTGTACCGGCAGTAGCGCTGGCTTTCCTGGAGAAAGGAACAGGGCCGGTGGCGGACGATTTCATGGGTAATGGCCCGGTTGACAATGAATTTGACTGCGATATGGCGGTGTTTGAGCAGCTTTTCGGGCGGAAATTGCTCGACTTCGCTCAGCTTCACCTTGCAGACCTTGATGGAACCATCTGCGGTAAAACCCTTTTTCGGCAGGATAGTGCTGAAAAAATAGGGGTGGCTTTTGTTCAGATACGCGCACATGGCATCAACTACGGCACAGTCCGGGTGAAATATGAGCAGCTCCCGGAAGGCACGGACACTGCCGGTCACCAGCAGGTTGTTGCCGTCGCGGCTGATCTGCAGGTAGCGGGGCTGGGTCAGGAACAGGCCGGTGACCTGGCCCTCATCTGCGCAGTCGACCTCAAGGGTAACGACACCCATCTCAAGCACTGAGTTATGGCCGTGTTCCGCCATCTTGGAGACAAAGGGCAGGGCCGATTCCCGGTCGATTTTATCCTCGCTCTTGTAACAGATGCGGCCGCAGAATTCGATGCGGACGGCAAGACTCTCTCTGTCGAGATTTTCCAGAACTTCAAAAGAGGGCGCTACAACCTTCATTCCTTTCCTCCGCGTACGTTGAGCTGAAAGTTAAAGAACCACGGACAACCACAGATTCGCACTGATTTTATATAACTGTTCAGCAGGCAATCCAGGGGATCGCTTTTACAGAAATTGTGGCTAAGATTTTTTGTTTTGATCTTCTGGATCCGTGTTTATCCGTGTCCATCCGTGGTTCAATTTTGTCGTGTGTGTTACTCGTCATCCTTCCAGAACGGCGACATTGCCCGCAGATTGGCAATGATAGCCGGCATTTTTTCGAGCACGAAATCCACCTCTTCCTCGGTATTGTAGACGGAGAGACTAAAACGGATGGAGCCGTGGGCTGCGGTAAAGGGTACGCCCATGGCCCGGAGAACATGGGAGGGTTCCAGCGAACCCGAGGTGCAGGCGGATCCCGATGATGCACAGATATTGTACTGATTCATGTGCAGCAGGATGGCCTCGCCTTCCACGTATTCAAAGCTGACGTTGGTGGTGTTCGGCAGTCGGTCGGTGGGGTGGCCGTTGAGGATGGACTTGGGGATGGAGGTGAGCAATCCCTTCTCCAGCTTATCGCGCAGCGCTTTGACCCGGGAGTTTTCCTCGGCCAGATTTTCTCCTGCCAGTTCGCAGGCCCGGCCCAGGGCAATGATGGAGGCTACGTTTTCGGTGCCGCCCCTGCGTCCGCCTTCCTGGTGGCCACCGTTTAAAAAGGGCACAAAAGGGGTTCCCTTACGGACATAGAGTACGCCGACGCCCTTGGGCGCGTGCAGTTTATGGCCGGACAGGGAGAGGAAATCAATCTGGTTTTCTTTCAGATTGATGGGGATTTTACCGACGGCCTGAACCGCATCGGTATGAAAGAGAATGCCCCGTTCCCTGGCCATGGCCGCCATCTCTTCCACCGGAAAGATCACCCCGGTTTCGTTGTTGGCCCACATAACCGAGACAATGGCCGTGTCCTCACTTAAGGCCTCCCGGTAACGATCCATATCCAGGGTGCCGTCGGCCTCAACCATCAGGCGAGTGACCCTGTGTTTATGGCCGGTGAGCTGGCCCAGGTTTTCACAGAGGCTTTTGACCGCCGGATGTTCTACCCGGGTGGTCAGCACATGCCGCTGCTCAGGAAAGGTCTGCAGGGCGGAGAGGATAGCGGTGGAGTCGCTCTCTGTGCCGCAGCTGGTAAAGACGATTTCCGCCGGATCAGCCCCGATCAGGTCGCCGATCTGTTTTCTGGCCTCTTCAACGGCTCTGCCGATCTGGCCCCCGAAGGTGTGCATGGAGGAGGGGTTGCCGTAACAGTCGGTGAGAAAGGGCATCATGGCATCAACCACCTCCGGCGCAATCCGGGTGGTGGCATTGTTATCCATGTAGATTACTTTGTCGCTGCCGCAGTCCATTATTTGTCCTCCTCAATGATCAGAGTGTCGACCACCTGTTCGCGTAATTTCTTTTCCACATATTCTTTCAGTGTGGTCCGGGACGACTGGCAGCCGGAACAGGCGCCGCGCAGGGAAACGGTGACAAAGTCGCCGTCTACGTCGACAAGTTCAATGTCGCCGCCGTCTTTTTTCAGGGTCGGCCTGATTTCACGCTCCAGCACGTCTTCGATCTTCTTGATCTTCTGCAGAGTGGTCATGCGCTGTATCTTGATGGGCTTGAGCTTTTCCGTGGTAAGCCCCTCGACCGTCTGCTGCAGGATCTCACGCAGCCTGTCTTCACACTTGCCGCAGCCGCCGCCGGCCTTGGTGAAGTTGGTGATTTCCTCCACCGAGCGCAGGTCGGACTCCTGAATCGCCCGGATGATTTCAAGGTCGGTGACTCCAAAGCACTCGCAGACCACCTCACCTTCAGCCATGGGCAGAATAATACCACGATAGTCGGCAATGGCCGCTTCAAGGGCCTCGCGCCCCATGACTGAGCAGTGCATTTTTTCCTTGGGCAGGCCGCCGAGTGCCTCGGCAATATCCTCGTTGGTCAGTTTTGCCGCCTCTTCGATCGGCATGCCCTTGATGATTTCGGTCAGGACCGAGGATGAGGCAATGGCCGAGGCGCAGCCGAAGGTCTTGAACTTTGCATCGGTTATTATGGAGTTGTCGTCAACCTGGATGGTTAGTTTCAGGGCGTCTCCGCAGGAAAGGGAGCCTACGTCGCCGGTGCCGCTGGGATTTTCCAGCTCGCCGACATTGTGCGGATTCATAAAATGCTGTTGGACTTTATCTGTATATTCCCACATAATACCACTCTCTTGGATTGTTTCTATGATATCGGCAGCAGGAAAAACAGCTTCCGGCCACCCGGCCTTTTGAAATTGATACAAGCTACTCTAAGTAAGAAGTCTCATTTCAGCAAGTATGGATTTGGTACTTTTACTGCCATTCGGTTTTCGATCGGTCTCCTGGCACATTTGGCTTGTTTGCGACTATAGTCCTTTGCCGGAAGGTTGGCAATAATCACGTGGGGAAAATACCTTTGTCCTGCAGGCTGTTTCGGGAAGGTTTGGTTGGAAGCAGGTTGAATGCTTGCAATTCAATCCGAATAATGATGGTTTGGGTTGACCGAAAGCGAAAAATTTTTTACTAATATATGGTTATGATAAATAAGAAGTGTATACGATAAACAGGAAATGTTTACGATAAACAATAAATGCGGCATCCGTCCGCTGGCTTTTTAAAAAAACTGTTACCTGTAATGGAGAAAAACATGGGACAAGCGCACGATGAAAAATTAATCCTCTGGTTTGATGAAATCGGCATTGACGATGTGCCCCTGGTGGGCGGGAAAAATGCCTCACTTGGTGAAATGTATCAGCATTTGACTGCAAAGGGTGTTGCTGTTCCCCATGGTTTTGCCATTACCGCCTATGCCTATCGCTACCTGTTGAAAGAGGCCGGTGTTGAGCAGCAGATTCGAGACGTGCTGGCCGACCTCGATATTGAGGATATGCATAATCTGGCTGAGCGTGGTAAGAAATGTCGTGATATTATCCGTACCGCCGAGTTCCCGGACACCCTGCGTGATGCAATTATTGAATCGTATCAAAAAATGGAAGCCACGTACGGGGAGAATGTTGATGTCGCTGTCCGCTCCTCGGCCACAGCCGAGGACCTGCCCGATGCCTCTTTTGCCGGTCAGCAGGAAACCTATCTCAACATCCATGGCTACGAGAACATTATCGAGAACTGCCGGAAATGTTTTGCCTCGCTTTTTACCAACCGGGCGATCTCCTATCGTCAGCATCAGGGGTTTGGCCAGTTTGATGTCTATCTGTCCATCACCATTCAGAAGATGGTTCGTTCTGACTCCGCCTCTTCCGGGGTCCTGTTTTCCATTGATACCGAATCCGGCTTTAAAGACGCCGTCTTTATCACCGGGGCCTGGGGCCTGGGTGAGAACGTGGTTCAGGGCGCGGTCAATCCGGATGAGTACTATGTATTCAAACCGACTCTCAAGGAGGGCAAGCGCCCCATCGTCGGCAAGAAGGTGGGTTCCAAAGAAATCAAGATGATTTACGACAATGACCCGTCAAGTGAAGAACCGGTCAAGAATATCGATACCACCGAGGAAGAGCGTAAAGCCTATGTTATCAATGATGACGAGATCCTGCAACTGGCCAAGTGGGCCTGCATTATCGAAGATCATTACGGCAAGGGCATGGATATCGAGTGGGCCAAGGACGGCGACGGTGAAAGCGTCGGAACCGGAGGACTGTTTATTGTCCAGGCCCGTCCGGAGACCGTTCATTCCCAGGCCAACAAGGGGGTGATGGAGACCTACAAGCTCAAGGGAAAGGGCGAGGTTATTGTCGAAGGTCTGGCCGTCGGCACCAAGATCGGTCAGGGCGTTGCCCATTGCATCGAAGACGTCAAGGATATCTCCACCTTCAAGAAAGGCGAGGTCCTGGTGACCGATATGACCGATCCCGACTGGGAGCCGATCATGAAAATCGCCGGGGCCATTATCACCAACCGCGGCGGCCGGACCTGTCATGCCGCTATCATCTCCCGTGAGTTGGGCATTCCATGTGTAATCGGGACCGGTGACGGATCCGAAAAAATCGAGACCGGTCAGAAGGTCACCGCCTCCTCAGCCGAAGGTGAAACCGGCTATGTCTATGACGGTCTGCTTGATTTTGAGATTGAAAAGGTGGATCTCGGCGACCTGCCGGAGACCAAGACCAAGATTATGATGAATCTGGCCATTCCGGAAAAGGCCTTTACCGAGTGCCAGATTCCCAATGACGGTGTCGGTCTTGCCCGTGAGGAGTTTATCATCAACTCCCACATCGGCCTTCATCCCCTGGCCCTGTATAATTACGAGGAGCTCAAAAAATCAGATGATCCCGAGAAACAGGAGATCGTTGCCCTGATAGATGCCAAGACCGGTGCCTATGAAGATAAAAAACAGTTTTTTATCGACAAGGTAGCCGAGGGTGTTGGTCGTATTGCCGCCGGTTTCTATCCTAAGGATGTCATTGTCCGGCTTTCCGACTTCAAGAGTAATGAGTATGCCAATCTGGCCGGCGGTACCCTGTATGAGCCGCAAGAAGAAAACCCGATGATCGGCTGGCGTGGAGCGTCACGCTATTACGATCCCAAGTATCGGCCTGCTTTTGAGCTGGAATGCCAGGGGTTATTGAAAGCGCGAAATGATATGGGCCTCAATAACATCAAGCTGATGGTGCCTTTCTGCCGCACACCGGAAGAGGGTAAGAAGGTCATCGAGGTTATGCGTGAATGCGGTCTGGTGCAGGGCGAAAACGGCCTGGAACTCTACGTCATGTGCGAGATTCCTTCAAACGTGATCTCCGCCGATGCCTTTGCCGATATCTTTGACGGCTTTTCCATTGGTTCCAATGACCTGACCCAGCTGACTTACGGCCTTGATCGTGATTCCGGCCTCATTGCCGGTATTGCCGATGAGCGCGATGAGGCGGTTAAGGATATGATCCGCATGGTCATCAAGACCGCCAAACGGCGTGGTAAAAAGATCGGTATCTGCGGCCAGGGCCCTTCCGATTTTCCGGAGTTTGCCACCTTCCTGGTTGAGCTCGGTATTGATTCCATGTCGCTGATCCCGGATACGGCTATTAAGACCAGACTGGCTGTGCATGAGAAAGAAAAAGAGATGGGTATTGCGCCCTGATCGGGTGGTCAGCGGTTTAGGCTGTAGACTGTCAGTCTGAAAGTAAAAAAAGGCGGGGCTGATGCTCCGCCTTTTTTTGTTTTAAAAGAAGGCCGGAGGCTTTTTGTCGATTTAATAAATCGCAAACAATCGGAGACCACGATTGAATCTTTTTCTGTGTATTCCGGCAAATAATTATTATATTGCTGTCAGTCGGGTGGAAATGGGATACGAGTTAATGAGGAGCTGTTTTCTCGGAAAAGGAGACCGTCATGAACCGTGCTACGATACTTGGAATAGGCATTATGTTCAGCATCACCTGTTCAGGTGTTTTCAGCATGGCCAAAGAGAAAGTTGTCATTGTACCGTTGGGCGGTGCCCGTGGAAATGCGAAAAAAAGTGATGTTCTTACCGGAAAAACATTCTCGAATTCCTCTTCAAGAGGAATTACCGGTACCCGGCCGCCTGCGCCGGTAGCTCGAACCGGAGCCGTACGTTCGGACCATGCCGGTGACGATGCCTCGTATGCCGCGATGTACGGTCAGTCATCTCCCGGACGTTTTGCCCGGATAGAAGAATTTGGAAGAGGTAAATATGATTCCCTGACCGGCCTGTATTGGGAGCTCTCTCCGCCGTCGACCATGTACTCCTGGACAATGGCCATTGACCGGTGCGAAGACAAGGTTACCGGAGGCTTTTACTCCGCCGAATATTCGGACTGGCGCCTGCCCAATGTGCAGGAACTGCTCTCCATTGTTGACCGGGGGCAGTCCAATCCGGCGTTGCCGCCTATTGCAGGTTTCTCCCTGCCGGCGAACAGTGATCCGTTCTGGACCTCGACGCCTTTTGCATCCACATCCGGCGGGGCCTCCACAAATGCATGGGCGATTGATTTGGGTACTGGAACCGTGTCTACGCTGCCGAAAACAGGAGAGCATTATACTCTCTGTGTCCGTGGCGGGCCGACCGGTACTCCCTGATGCTCCTGCTTGGAGAAAAAGGGAACATGTCGGCATTGCTCTTCCTGTCTGGAAATAAGAAAACAATTGACCTCCATTTTGGAAAATCATATCATTCTTCAGGTTAGGTTGGCTAATTATCCGATACGGGAGAAGAAATGATTTCCGTCTGGAGACCTCGACCATCGGTAAATCAGCCAACCAGAAACGGCACATCGGCAGTGTGGAGGCGCTGGCCTACGGGACCGCAGTCAGTCTTCGCAACGGATGAAATTTACGCCGAAACTTGCCGACGGGGATGTTAATGTCTCCAGAGAACATCCGCTGAAGGAGGCCGCATGGCTTGTCGGCGGCTTGATACTACTCCTTGTCCTGCTCTACATTGTGCTGGGTTTTTTTGTTGCCTCTCTGGTGGCCACACACCTTACGGTAAATGCCGAGATCTGGATCGGCGACAAACTCTCGGCAAGATTCCAGGGTCAAGCCGATGCAGTTCTGCAACAGCATCTGGATGAGCTGCTTCGGGCCCTTCCCGATGATTCACCGCTCCATGCCTATCCTTTCAGAATCTATCTCAATGACTTGGACAAAGTAAATGCCTTTGCCCTGCCCGGCGGCAGTATCGTTGTCTTTAAAGGCCTTTTACAGGCAGTTGGGTCGGAAAACGAACTGGACATGGTTCTGGCACATGAGCTGGGGCATTTTGCCCATCGTGATCATCTGCAGGCCATGGGACGAAGCCTGCTTGTGGTTGTCGGATCCTGGCTGCTGCCGGGGGATCAATCATCGGATATGGTTCCCTGGATTGCAGGTAAACTTGAGAAAAAGTACTCACAGAAGCAGGAAGCGGCAGCCGACAGCTGGGGGCTGGATCTGCTGAACCGCCGCTACGGGCATGTCGGTGGGGCAATGGATTTCTTTAAGCGGCTGGCCGGTAAAAATAAAAGCCATTTTGCCTACTTCCTTGCCACTCACCCCCATCCTGAAGACCGGATGCACAGCTTGAGCACATTGATACGGCAAAACGGCTACGCTGTTGGGGAAACCATCCCGCTTACAAAAGGGCAGTCTGACGCAAAAGCACGCGGAGCAGAACGAGCTGAATAATTTCCCTCTGTTCAACCGGTTTCATCAAAGCCTCATTCCTCACTTGCTTCACCATTGGTTTTTAAATATACATCGCGCTGGGGAAAGGGGATTTTAATTTTCTGTTCCTGGAATGCACTGTGGATCATTTTGAGCAGGTTGTGGGTTTCCCGGCCCCGGTGCCGTGGATCCTGGACCCAGACCAGGAGCTGGAACAGAATGGCGGATTCCCCGAAGCTGCGCACCCGTACCCTGGGTTCCGGTTTCTCGGCCAGGGCATGGTTTTCAGTCGCCACTCTGAGCAGGGTTTTTTCGACCAGCCGCAGGTCACTGTTGTAGCCGACCCCGACATCTATACGAATGCGGTAGCGGGGCTCCGGCGCCGACTGGTTGATGATTTTTGTGGTGGACATGATCGAGTTTGGTATCGTGATCATGATGTCATCCCGGGTCTTGATTTTTGTCGACCGGATGCCTACTTCAACCACTTCGCCCCGCTCACCGCTGTCCAGAATAATATAATCCCCCACCTTATAGGCTGCATCGACAAACAGGGCTATTCCGCCGAAAAAGTTGGCCAGTGTATCCTTGGCGGCCAGGGCAATGGCGATACCTATAATCCCGGCCGAGGCAAAGAGCGGGGTCAGGTTGACCTTCCAGATGACCAGACACCAGAGGATGCCGGTGAACAGGATGGCAATCCGGGAGATGTTCTTGATCATGTAGAAATGGGTCTTGTCTATCTTGTCCAGCACCCAGCCCATATTGTTTTCGTTCATGGCCGTGATTTCACGGATAAGCGAAATCCACCAGACCAGCAGAATCAACGTTTTGACGATATTGGGCAGAACCATGTTCCATGGCGGGGGCGGGATCGGCTCAATCAGAACGGCATGGGTGAGGCCGAGCAGGAAGATCGTCCAGCAGATCGGCCGATGGATGATCTCTACGATCCTTTCATCCGCCTCCCAGTGGGTGCGGTTGGCGATTTTAAGCAGGAGGCGGTCGATAAAGAGATCGGCTGCTTTGGCCAGCAGCGCATAGATGAAGATCAGCAGGGCGCGCTCACCCAGCTGGTACTTGCTGAGTTCGTGCATGTAGTAGGAAAGTTGTGTTTTGAGAATTTCCTGTACTGTTCCGAAATCCATGGGGCCCCTTCAGGGTTCAGGATGATTGTCGGTGTCGTAGATAGCGAAGGTTTCGGTAGTGATGTGGCAATGGCCACATGACGAGCGAACACGTGAGACTCCGAGAAGCCTCGCCACCGACGGCGGTAAGGTTATAACTTCTTGTATTTCCATACAGTGCAAATGGCGTTTTTGCCTTTTTACGAGTCCATCATGATTGGTTTTCGTCCAATGGTTTTGCCTCATCAATGAGCATGATGGGGATATCGTCACGAATGGCATAGATAAGCTTGCACGATTGGCAGATCAGGCCGTTTTTTTCTTCGTTTAGTTGGACCGGGCCCTTGCATCTGGGGCAGGCAAGTATGTCGAGTAATTCCTGTTTCATCGGATAATCCTTTATGTTGGTGGTTTAGAATGGTCAGTCAATGATTTTAACCTGTTGATTTGGTGTGTTTCCTGTAATATGTTGCGCGCTAGTGTCGGTGCATCAGGGATTGACGGGAAAACGGAAAGGTCGTATAACTTCTTCCTACCGATCATCATGCATAATTTTTAATAAATTTTCACCTCAATTGAGCGATTCACTCATCTGAAAAGATAAGAGATGAATGTTTGTACTTGTTTTTTAAAGAAAATATCCTGCCCAATGCAGGTTTCAAGAAATACGGAGTTGTCCGGTAGATGAAAAAGAGTATTCCGGTGGACCAGGCCGTTGGCATGGTGCTGCCGCATGACATAACGGAGATCAGAAAGGATCAGTTCAAGGGGCGGGCATTCAGGAAAGGGCATATTGTTCGATCCGAGGATATTGATCACCTGCGTCGGTTGGGAAAAGAACATATTTATGTGCTTGAGCTCAGCGAGGAAGAGATTCATGAAAATGAGGCTGCCCGAATGATGGCCCGGGCTCTTGCCGGTGACGGGATAGCATTTGACGGTGAAGTCGTTGAGGGAAAGATTGCGCTGAAGGCTGCCTGTGATGGTTTGCTCAAAGTCGACCGCGAGCGGCTCCTGGAGTTTAATATGCTGGGCGAGGTCATATGTTCGACCCTGCATGATAACACCCCGGTCAAGCGCGGCGAGCAGGTTGCCGCAACGCGGCTGATCCCGCTTATCGGTGAGCGGCAGCTAATCGATCGGGCCGTGACCGCTGTCGGGGGCGGTGAACCTGTTGTTCGGGTCCTGCCTCTGAAAAAGGTCCGGGCCGGGTTGGTTATCACCGGCAGCGAGGTCTTTTACGGCCGCATTGATTATAAATTTGAACAGGTGCTGCGAAAAAAAATGACCGCTTTGGGATCGGAAGTCATCACCGTGCGTTTTTCTCCTGATGATGCCGGAAAAATAGCCCAGGAGATACAAAGCTGCCTTGATGACGGGGCGGATCTGATTGTGACCTCAGGCGGGATGTCGGTTGATCCCGACGATGTAACCCGCCAGGGAATTCGGGACGCAGGGGCCGAAGATATGGTCTACGGCTCACCCGTGCTGCCCGGCGCCATGTTTCTGGTTGCCCGCATCGGTGACGTCCCAGTGCTTGGTCTGCCTGCCTGCGGTATGTTTCATAACATAACGGTGTTTGATCTGGTGCTTCCCCGTATTCTCACCGGAGAGCATATCGGCCGCCGTGAACTTGCCGCCATGGGCCATGGTGGGCTCTGTCGAAACTGTAAACGCTGCCAGTATCCGGTCTGTAATTTTGGAAAATAGCCGGAGCATTTGTTGCATGTTTTTTACTGGGATTTTTTACCTGTTATAGCGATAAACTGAAAAATTACCGTGAGATCAAGTCGATGGACGCGAGTTGTTTTTCAGCATTGCCCGTCCGCAGTGTTCGGGGGCTGGTTTGCCAAAAAAATGGCTCTACCTGCACTTGGAGAACCACGGCTTGCCTGTGGACGGGTTTTCGGGCCTGCATGTGACCGCTAACTCGTAATTGATTTGCCTTAACTCTTTGAAACGGTTATTATACTTAAGTAAAATGTGTTGCTCCTTACATCTGTCCCGGTACGGGGATTTTATCTCGGAGATGAGATTATGACCAAAAGAATAATGCATCTGATTGGAATAGCAGGACTATTTTTTCTTGTCGGCGGTATGGCGTCAGCCGGTGAGCTTGATCCCGATTTCGGGGTCGATGGCCGGGTGGCCATTGAAATCGGCACCCATGGTGACCGGACCCAGGCCGTGGCGATTCAATCTGATGGCAAGATTCTGCTCGGCGGTGCTTCCGCCGATGGTGATTCGCTGGCATTTTCCCTTATCCGCCTGATGGCCGACGGCAGCCCGGATTTTTCATTCAACGGCGACGGCACGGTTCAGCTTGATATCGGCAGTGGTGATGATGAAATTCTGGCTCTGGGACTGACGCCGGACGGTCATATTCTTGTCGGCGGCTACACGACCAACGGAACGGATCGGGATTTTGCCCTGCTTCGCTTCAATGCCGATGGATCTCTGGATTCTGGTTTTGGTAACCAGGGCAAGGTCCTTACCTCTGTGGGCAACAGCGATGATGAAATAACTGCTCTGGTTATCGAGAAGAGCGGAGCTGTTCTTGTCGCTGGAAGTGCGGCCGGAACCAATGGCCGGGTGATCGTTCTTGCCCGTTATCTGGCAGATGGCCGGCTTGACCCCGGCTTTGCCGATCATGGCCTCAGTCTGACCGGGATCGGCCGGGATGTGGTGGCCCAGGGGATGGTTGTTGATGGTGCCGGTCGTATCGTGATTTCAGGTTCTTATACCGATGGAGCGAAAACCAGGATGGTGCTGGTCGGCTTCACCCCTGATGGTCTTGTTGACAAGGATTTTGGCGAAAATGGTGTTGCTGCTGCGGCCTATACCAAAAAAGTCAGCGAAGGGTATGGTCTGTTCCAGGCGGCCGGCGGCGACTTTTTTATTGCCGGTTCCGTTGGTGTCGAAGGAGAACGTGATGCGGCTTTATTTCATTTCACCGCCCAGGGGGCTCCTGATGTCTCTTTTGGTGAAGACGGGGTTCTGGTCTCTGAAGTCGGCCCTGAAGACGATGTCCTGTACAGTCTGGTCGGGAGCGAGACCCGGATTAATGGTGTCGGCTTTACCACCGAGAACTCCAGCCGAGATTTTCTTCCTCTCTCCTATGAACGTAAAGGAGGCAAACAGCAGGCCGAGCCTGTCTCTGCCGGGGCTGAGCAAAAAACAGGATCACTGCATATCGGCGAGCTCCTGGTAACCGATTCTTTTGCGGCCTACGAATTTGAACCGGTGGCTGATAATAAAGAGTTGCTTGAGCCGACGGTTATGACTACCTCATTTGGTATGGGAGAGTCGGTAAGTTATGCTGTGGCCATGCAGAAAGACGGCAAAGTGGTCACGGTCGGCACCTCAGGTGAAAATGGCCAGACCAGCGCTGTTGTCGCCCGTTATACAGTGTCTGAGAAGATTACCCCTGCGACCAAATCTGCTGTTCCTTTCAATATTAATGTCTCCACCCTGCCGCCGAATGAAGTTGACGCCACCAGCGCATTTTCCGGCGGCAATATCAATCCCGGCCTCGGCGCTGTAACCCAGCGCGGAGTGGTGTTCAGTATCGCCCCTTATCCGGTGTGTAAAACTGATTGTGCCGATGGTGTTGCTGATAATCCCATTGACCCGGGTGGTGGAACGGATACCACCGCCCCTGTTCCCACCTCGACAACGAAAAGCAATTTCACCTCAGGTGAAGAGGTTATTTTATCCGTATCTACGAATGAATCCGCTACTTGCAAATACAATAAAGATAGCGATACGGATTACGGTAGTATGAGTAATTTTTTTAATGGAGTAAAGACGACAACCCATACAAAATCTTTTGGTGTCCAGGCGGATGCGAGCTATAAATACTTTGTTCGTTGTACCGATGCAGCAGGAAATACCAATAGTGCCGGAACGAAAATTACCTTTACGGTTGGTTCCTCATCGGCAATAAACGCGTTTGACAGGACTACCACGGTACTGGCCGAAGCCACGCAAAAAATAAGCGATTTCCTGGTCCCCGAAGCTAAAGCCGTGGATACCACCACCGGAACCACCACAGGAACAACAACGACGTCGACAACATCCACTTCGACCTATTTTGATACTTCTTTTATAAAAAAGGAAGGCTATACCATTGATGGCGCCGGCAGTGGGCTCTACAGCTCCATCCTGGAAAAACTGACTCCGGATACCCGCTACTATGTGCGGGCCTATGCAATCGTGAATAACACGGTGTACTATGGTCAGCAGTATGAATTTGAAACTTCCAGCGCCTGTTTTATCGCCACCGCCGCCTACGGCTCCATCCTCAACCCTGCGGTTGTGGTGCTTCGTGAATTCCGTGACCAATATCTGAAAACAAATCATCTGGGCAGGCAGCTGGTCGCCTGGTATTACAAGACCTCGCCGCCGATTGCCGACAGGATTGCGGCCTCAAACGCAATTCGTTTTGTTGTCCGCATTGCGCTGTTGCCGGTAATCGCCGTCAGCTGGATGTTGCTGCATCCAGGACTCATGAGCATGGTTTTCTGGATGGCATGTCTAACCGTGATCCTGTTGCGTCTGCGGCGACGTTGCATCCACACTCCTTCAACCTGAAAAATGACGTACGACTTTTCATGCAGATAAATAAACGAATTTTGTCTTCTCAGCAGGGGTTTACCCTTATTGAGCTGATGGTGGTCATGGTGATTCTGGGTATCCTGGCTACTATGATTGTACCCCGAATAATGGATCGGCCCGAAGAGGCCAGGCGAACCAAGGCGGCGATTGATATTCAGTCCCTTGAGCAGGCCCTGAAATTGTATAAACTTGATAACGGCCAGTACCCGACCACTGAACAGGGGCTGCAGGCTCTGGTTGAGGCGCCGTCGGCCGGGCGGCTGGCGAGAAAGTGGCGCAAGGGCGGCTACCTTGATAAGGGCAGAGTGCCCAAGGACCCCTGGGGTAATGACTTTATCTATATCAGCCCTGGTATTCATTCCGATTTTGACCTGATGTCCTATGGCCCGGATGGCGAGGCCGGTGGAGAAGACGCTGATGCCGACATTAACAACTGGGAGCTTGAATAAAAACGCTGCGTCCTGATCCTGCGCCTGTGACACCTAACGTTGGTGGATCATGTCGAGGTTTTACCCTGATTGAACTGGTCGTGGTCATGGTCCTGCTGTCGATTATGACCGCCTTTGCCGTTCCCGCGATACGGACCGCTCTTTTTTCCGACCAGTTGAAATCGACCGCCAGACGTCTGATCGGGTTGATCAATGAAACCGGTCAGACCGCCAGAAGCGATCAACAGGAATATTTTCTGGTGTTTGACCCTCAGGCACGGGCCTTTCAGGTGCAGACTGCAAACGGCAAAGAAGAAAAGCGGATCCTTAAACCGGTGCCTTTGCCTGACGGAGTTGAGGTTGTTGATTTTACCTCTGTTCATGGCGGTACGGAGAGTCAGGGTAAGCTGAGCTTGAGATTCTCGAAAAAGGGGTATGTCGACAAAACCCTGATCCATATTCGCGCTGAGGACGGCCGTGAGCTGACCCTGGCCCTTTCGCCGTTTCTTGGTGTTTCCAGGCTGTATGATTCCTATCGAACGTTAGAGGATGACGATCTGCAATGGTGAGTGATGTTCAGGGTGTCGTGGACAGGTCTCAACGGGGTTTTACCCTTCTTGAGGTCATGGTTTCCGTGGCCATCATCGGCATTGCCCTGGTCTCTCTGATCGGTTCCCAGTCCCAGAGCGTTTCCATTGCTGCCTCTTCACGTTTTGAGACCACGGCCTCCCTGCTGGCTCAGCAGAAGTTGACCGAGCTGGCCCTTGCCGGTTTCGATGAGCTGCGCTCTACAGAGGGTGATTTTGGTGATGATTTTCCTGGCTACCGCTGGGAAATCGAGGTCAGGGATCTTGGTGTTGATGATACGGGAATCGAAGGGGCCGACGATATGCTGAGATCCGTTGATCTTATCATCTCAACAGGCCTTGACGAAGATCTGAGATTTGGTGTGCGGGAAATCATGATGGCACCCATAGAGGCAAAAGAGGGGGCATGATACGGAGCTTGCCGGAAAGACATCGTTTGCTGGTCTGTACATCCATGAAGGGTTTTACCCTGATGGAAATCATGCTGGCGACCATCATCCTGGGCATGGTGGTGAGCATGGTCACGATGTCGCTTTCCGGTTCATTACGCGTGGTTGAGGCTACCCGTGACCAGGGCAATCTGTATTACCGGGCTCAGGTTGCCCTGCAGCGAATCAGTGAGGATCTGGAATCGGCGCTGCTGATTGATGGGGCTGATTTTGTTGCAGCTGCAACAGGTGAAGCAGGTGAAAAACAGGTTCTTGTGCGTTTTACTTCCATGGCCCATGTCGCCTTTGATCCTGAAGGTGACCAGGATGGAATGGGGCGTATCGGCTACGCCCTGATTCCCGACCCTGAAAACGAAGGGCAGCTGGTCCTGCTCAGAAGTGATCAGTTGGCAACCCCGCAGCAAAATGAAACCGACGAAGAGTTCAGGGACGGATTTCTTCTCAGTGATCGTCTGCGCTCGGTTACCTTTGCCTACTTTGATAGCGAGGGTGAGGAGTTCGACTCCTGGGATACCAGGGTCGATCCCCAGGCGGATACAAAGGAAAAATTACTCAAACGACGCCTGCCTGCCGCTGTTTCCTGTCGCCTGGAGTTCTGGCTCGATCAGGACCAGGAGGCAACACTTATCTTTCAGACCAGTGTCAAAATTCCGACAGGTATGATTCTTGCTAAGGAAATGCAGGGGAATGCTGCGTAATTCATCGGGCATGGCCCTGCTGATTACCCTGGCCGCCATCAGTTTTCTGGTTGCCCTGACCGTGCAGCTGGCCACCAGCGTAAACTGGCAGGTGCACGCCTCGGCCAACCAGCAGGAAGCTGTGCGGCTGAATGCGGCGCTCTACTCCGGGCTCAGTCTTGTACGGGCATCGCTATACGCTGACCAGCAGCCGGCTGAGCAGGGCAATCAGCAGCAACGGGAATTTGACTCACTGCAGGATGGCTGGAACAGCCTGGATAAAGAAAAGATGCATGATCTTGTCGGCGGTGACGGGCTGTCGCTTACTATCCAGGATTTAACCGGTAGAATTCAGCTTAACCGGCTTGTCCTCAGTGCGGAGGAGAAACAGGAAATACTGGATCAGCAGCTGGAGCAGCAGCGACAGGATCAGCAGCAGGGGCGCCAGCCCCGGCAGCTTCAGAATCCCGAGAAACTACAGCAGGCGCTCTGGAAACGTTTTCTGCTCTCCGGAAAGTTTGCGGTTGAAAACGAGGATGAGGCCATTGCCCTGATCGACGCCCTCAGCGACTGGATCGATGCTGATGACGAGGAACTGGATCACGGGGTGGAAAATGGATACTATCAATCGCTGGAAACACCCTATTTCTGCAGAAACGGGCCTTTGCAGTATCCGGAGGAGCTGCTGCTTGTTAAGGGATTTACCCGCAGGCTTGTCTATGGCGACCAGGAGCACCAGGGGATTCTTCAGTATCTGACCATCTATGGCGATGACGGCAAAATTAATATCAATACGGCTCCTGCGCCGGTCCTCAAGGCTTTGGCGGCAGGAATCACCGATGAGATGGTGGATATGTTGATTGAATTCAGAGATGATCAGGGTAATCTGGATGCCTTAGCGGATCCGGGGTGGTATCAACAGGTCACGGATTTTCCCGATGATATTATCATCGACGAAGGGATGATAACCACCAGGAGTTCTTTTTTTTCCTGCACCATAACCGCAGGGCGTGACAGGTTGCAGCAAACCGGGCAAGGTTTTATTTATCGTGACCCGAATACCCAGGAACAAACCCTGTTGAGCTGGAAAGTCGAGTAATATCTTATTTTTTTGGGGTTAATTGGCATTGCTTTCTTATGAACCGTCGAAGGCGGCAACTCGAAACTCTGACACCCGGCACCCGGCACCTGATACCCGGCACCTGACACCTGACACCTGACACATGACACATGGCAACGCGCGTACTCGGTCTTGACATCCATAAAGAATACCTCTCCGCAGTGGTTGTGGAACAGCGGGGAACTGGGCACACTGTTCGTGCCTGTGGTTCTCTGGAAGTAGACGGCCCCGGGCAGGTTGACGAAGCATTATCGGAATTCCTGCAGCAGAGCGGTTTTCAAGTCGATTCCTGCGTACTCGGTCTGCCCCTGTCCTTTATCAGCCTCCGCAACCTGACCCTGCCCTTTACCGACCGCAGGAAAATGACCCAGGTGCTTCCTCTTGAACTTGAGGAACAACTGCTGGTTCCAATGGAGGACCAGATCATTGATTTTATGGTTACCGGACGACGGGGAGCGGGTAGTCATCTGCTGATCGGGGCAGTAGAAAGGGTAATTCTGCAGAAGCTCCTTCCGATTCTAAAAGAAAACGGTTTAACTCCGCAGGCTGTTGCGCCCGCTGTCTCTTTCCTGACCAGAGAACATATGCAGGACAGGGGGCTTACTGAGCCGACCCTTTTTTTGCATGCCGACATCCATGCGATGAGTATGGCCCTGTGGATTGACGGCAGGGTTGTTTTTATGCGTAGGATAGCCTATGCCCAGCAGTTTCTGGTCGAGTCTTTTCTGGGTGGGCGGAAGGGACTGGCCGTCCTTGACCAGCAAACAGCGGAACAGAGTCTGACCCGGGTCTGTGCCGCCATAACTACCAGCCTGTATTTTTTTCAACAGGAATTCGAGGATAAGGTTCAGATAGGTGGTGCGGTTTTATCCGGTTTTCTTACCGGAGAAAACCGATACCTGGAGCTGATCAGTCATCAACTCGGGCTGGAGCTGGAAGTCAGTCCTCCTCTGCATGAAAAAAACACAATACAGCTTGCTCCATCCGTTGAGGAGCATTGGCAGTCCTTCCGGTTTGAGACTCCACTTGCTCTTGCCCTGGGAGGGTTGAAAAAGAAGAAGTCACAGGATCTGAACTTTCTCCAGGGCGAATTTGCCCGCGATTCACTGCTGTTTTTGTCCAAACGATCCCTGCTCGCCGCCGCCGTTGTTTTCAGCCTCATCTGTGTTGCCGGGATCGGCTTTATGCTGGTCGATTACCGCACGCTTAACACCAGGGCGACGGATCTGCACCGGGAGATGGTTGCTCTGTTTAAACAGACCTTTCCCGAGGTGACCAGGGTGGTCGCCCCGTATGTACAGATGCAGTCGAAGCTCAGCGAGGTGCGGAGCTCGGAGGTCGCCATTCCGCTTTTTTCAGGAGATAAGCGGGTGCTGGAGATCCTGGCCGACATCTCCGGCCGTATACCAAAAGATCTTTCCCTGCATGTTTCCCGTCTGGTTATTGATCAGGAGTCCGTGCAGATCAAGGGAACCACGGATGCGTATAATAATGTGGATGTTATAAAAAATAAGCTTGCCGCCTCAACCCGTTATGTGGAGGTAAAAATTGTTTCGGCAACAGCGGACAAGAAAAAGGGGTCAATCCGTTTTGAAATCCGCCTTCAGCTTGTGGAGGCGTCCTGATGGCCCTTTCCAGGCGGGATCGGGCGTCGTTGAGCATCGGCGGCAGCCTGCTGCTGATCT
Organism: Deltaproteobacteria bacterium; assembly: GCA_024280455.1. Taxonomy (GTDB): domain Bacteria; phylum Desulfobacterota; class Desulfobulbia; order Desulfobulbales; family Desulfobulbaceae; genus DRLX01. The sequence goes on from JAJRQC010000135.1 coordinate 89,323, forward strand.
TTATTGTGGTCCAGTTTGTCGTGTTTCCACTGGTCGACAAGCGCAAGCGACTGAGAAAAACCATTGCCTCCAGGCAGGTAGCCGTCCAGGAAATGCGGGATATGCAGCTCCAGTACGGACAACTCAACGAGCAGAGTCATGGCCTGGAAAAACAACTGGCTCAGAGGTCGCCGGATTTCAGCCTGTTTTCCTTTCTGGAAAAGATGGCCACGGAAAGTAAGATCAAGGATCATATCCTCTACATGAAACCGTCAACCGTGACCGGGGATGGGGATCTCCGCCAGGTCATGGTTGAGATGAAACTGCAGATTATCGGTCTGAAACAGCTTGTCACCTTTCTGGGCCATATTGAATCGCCGGAAAACGTCGTAACCTTAAAGCGCATATCCATTCAGGAAAACAAAAAAGTCAAGGGAACGCTTGATGTCATCATGCAGGTCATCAGCATTGATCAACAGGGGCGAAACAGTGGGTGAACGGGATTGGAATCATGGGCGGTAAGACGATACGATTCCTGCTATCATCGACCGGGTACCTGCTGTATACCTTGGTTGTTCTTGTCGGTCTGCTCTGGCTGCTGTTCCCGACGGAGTCTGTGCAGGCCTGGCTTGAGCAGCAGCTGCAGGATCACTATCCCGGCTACAGCTGGAAGATCGGCTCAGTGGGCCTTGCCCTGCCCGATGGAGTTGTACTGACCGATGTGCAGATGGCGTCTGCACATGGCGGAGATACCGTTTTGACCCTTGATCGTTTAGCCGTCGCACCCGCAGTCGAGAAGTTTTTCGATAAGGAAAAGGCCGTGAATTTCAGCATTCATCTGCTTCAGGGGGATATCAGCGGCCGAATCCTGCTTGGCTCCGGGACAAAAGAGTTTACCTGCCGGGGAACCCTTGAAGGGCTGCAGCCGGCGAAATTGGATATTGTCCGGCACAACCTTAACAGAATACTTGATGGAACCCTTGCCGGAACGTTTTCAGGGACTGGTTCGTGGAATAGAATATCGCAGACCAGCTTGCAGGGTAACTTGAAATTGACCGGCGGCACATTGCAATTCAGGGAACCGGTACTGGGTTTATCTGCGTTACCGTACACGAAAATAGAAACCAAGTTTAAACGCGGGAAAGGACAATGGCTTTTTGAACAGGGAACCTTGCAGTCGAAAATGATGAATGGAACCTTCAGCGGTTCGGTTCAAACAGGAGATACGCTTGCCGCCGGCCGACTGCAGTTTACAGGAGCTTTGAAGCCGCGTTCCGAGATGTTTGCCGGGTTGAATAATCCACAGCTGGCCGAGGTCGTTCGTACCCACCTGAAAAGTGGTGGCCTGCCGTTTACCGTCAATGGTACGGCTGCCATACCCGGTATTCGTTTCAGCGGTGAGCTGTCGCAAGCCCTCAACAGCCTGAAGAGGAGCGCGAAATAACCGTGGTTCGTGTAACTATAAAATTGGTTCTGATCTTTGTCCTGGTGTATGCCGGGGTATCGTTTTTATATGGCCGTCTGGAAAAAAAACTACTCGTTCCGGCTACAACCGTTGCTCCCGTGAGTGCCAAGGCCGGACCACCTGAAAAGACAAAGCAGGTCTTGCAGAAAACAAGTAATTATCAGATAATACTGACCAGGAATATTTTTGAGGCGGTTCTCGAACAGAAAAACGTGGAACCGAAGAAAAAGAAACCTGAAAAGGTGGTGGAGAAGGAACCTGAGGAAACGACGTTGAAACTGGTCCTGCAAGGGACTGTAAGCGGTGATGAACGGGATGCCCGGGCTATAATTGTTGACCAGAAGGATAAGAAACAGGATATCTACCAGATAGGAGATGCCGTACAGGGCGCCCTGATTACTTCCATTGAACGGGGCAAGGTGATCCTGGAAGTCAACGGAAAGAAGCAGCTCCTGGTGATCAAAGATCGGGAAGGCGGTGGCGGAAGAAGGCCAAGTCGGTCGGTAGTCAGCCCGACCGGACCGGTTTTTGTTCCTAAAAAGCCTACTTTTACCAAGTCGCCGTCAAGAAGCGTGTTTTCAAGAAAGAATGGCACACCGCCTCCCACGGCCGTACCTCATCGCCGCATCAGTTTCCGCCAGGACGCAGGTGAGGATGTAGAATCCGGCGGGATTGAAGAGCCGGGGGAACCGCTTGTCGAAGAAAACCTGGAAGGGGATGTGGCGTCGCCTTAGGGGCTGAGATCCCTGCTCAATAAGCTGTTGTTATCGATAAAAAACGGATCGTAAGCAATAAATGAAGATGAAGAATAAAAATTCTCTAATTGAGGTTAAAAATTACATGGGTCATACTACCTCATTTTGTTATATTTTCTTGCAGAGTCTTCTGTTTGCCGTGCTTCTAGTTGTCATCTGCCCCGTGTATGCTACCGCGGCGCAAAGCGATCAGGCGGCAGCGCCCACCTCTCAGCGTTACGTGACCATTGACTTTAACGATGTCGATATCAATATTTTCATCAAGTACATCAGCGAGCTGACGAAAAAGAATTTTGTCGTTGACCGGGCAGTAAAAGGCAAGGTGACGATTATATCGCCGACCAGGATTTCGGAGACCGATGCCTACAGGGTTTTTGAGTCCGTCTTGGAAGTCAATGGCTTTACAACCGTTCCCAGTGGTTCGATTATCAAGATCGTGCCGTCCGTACAAGCCCGTTCCAAGAGTATTGTCACCATTTATGATCCGGAAGGGCTGTATCCCGAAGATAAGGTCGTGACCCAGATTATACAGCTCAAGCACTCAAATCCCAATGATCTGAAAAAGATTCTGGCGCCTCTGGTTTCCAAGACCAGTGTCGTGATTTCACATGCTGAATCCGGCCTGTTGATAATCACTGATGTTATGAGCAACATCAATCGGTTACTTGATATCATCAGGGCGGTTGATGTTCCGTCCATCGGTGAGGAACTGGTTATTCTGCCCCTGAAACATGCCTCGGCAACAAATGTTGCCAAGTCCATCAGCCAGCTCTTTCTGCGGGCCGCCCAAAAAGGCACCCGTGCTCAGACTGTGAAGATTATTCCCTATGAGCGGACCAACTCGCTGATTATTTTTGCCCCGAAGTCCCAGGTCGAGAAGATTCGCAATCTTCTGGTCCAGCTTGACGGCGAAGTCCCGAGGGGTAAAGGGAAAATTCATGTCTACTACCTGCAAAATGCCAGTGCCGAGGAACTGGTCAAGGTGTTGACGACCCTGCCCGGAAAACAGACCTCCACTAAGAAGGGGTTGAAGGCACCACCGATTTCGACGGATTCAAGGATTATGGCTGATCCGGAAACAAACTCCCTCATCATTACAGCTCCCCGTGAGGAATATCTCGTTCTGGAAGACGTTATTAAAAAACTCGATATTCCCAGGCGGATGGTCTACCTGGAAGCGCTGATCATGGAGGTCAGCGTCAGCAGCGATTTCTCCGTCGGGGTGCAGTGGGGAGGAGGCGGTTCGTTTAAGGATGGAACCGGCAAGGTCGCAACCAGTTACGGTGCCAAGGGCGGCGGCGGATTCGGTATATTCGACAGCCTCAGCCAGACTCCCCCTGCATTACCGGCCGGTTTCAGCGTCGGGGTGATCAAGGAGGGCATCAAAATCGGCAATGTCATCTTCCCGAGCATCGGCGCGGTTCTCAATGCCTTTAAGGACGATTCGGACATCAATATTATTGCAACCCCGCAGATCCTGACCACGGACAATAAGAAGGCTATGATCAAAGTCGGTGAGAATATTCCATATATTACCAGTAAAAATACTAATGCCTCCAATACCGATTATACCAGCTATGAGTATAAGGATGTTGCCACCTCTCTGGAGATCACCCCCCAGATAAACCAGGCCGATCTGGTCCGGCTTGAAATAGGAGTGGAGGTTATAAAGTTGAAAAGTGCCGGTGATGTCGGCACTCCGACCACCTTTAAGCGGACGGCAAACACGACCGTGGTCGTGCACAATGAGGAAACCGTGGTTATCGGGGGAATCATCGGTCAGGCCACCTCGACTGCTGAATACAAGGTGCCGTTTCTCGGTGATATCCCGCTCCTCGGCTGGCTGTTCAAGTCGCGGGCCGACAGCCGACAGAAAACTAATCTGTTTATTTTCATCACTCCGCATATTGTCGAGAACCAGGCGGAGATTGCGGAGCTCTATTATCAAAAACGTGACATCATGGAATATGTGCAGCCCGGATCAAGTGAGATTCCGGATCGCTTCTTTCATGGTGCCACCAAACCGGAACATGCCACAGCTCTGGCTGATATCGGGTTTGCCAAACTTGAGAAAAAAGAATACGACCAGGCCAGGCAGTATTTTGAGCAGGCCCTGAAGATTAACTCTGAAAATCCGTATGCGTTAATCAATCTGGGTGTGGTCTGCGAACGGCAGGGTGATACGGCTGGTGCCAGGGAGCTGTATCAGAAAGTCCTGCAGCTTGAGGCGGCTGATCCCGAAACCGGAGGGGCCGGGGTTGACGACTCGCTCAGGCAGGTGGCCCGGGAAAACCTGGAACAGCTTAACAAAACCCAACCTGAACAAAAGTAACCACTCACGAGGTTAGTCACTATGTGTTTTCATATACCTCAATTCTGTAAGTGGTCTCGGGTGCTCTGGATTTGTACTGTTGTGACTGTTCGCTATAGTCCTCTATGCGGGCCGTCGCGACAGTGTAAAGACAGGGTGCCTGTGATCACTTACGAACAAAAGACCTCTCCATGAAGCAGCTCGGACAAATCCTTGTCGAGCAGTTCGGGGTTGACCCGGGCAGTATCGGCGAAGCCCTGGATTCCCAGGTCGAAAACGGCCGCCGAATAGGTGAGTTGCTGGTCCAGCAGAAGAAAATTTCCGAAGATAACCTGCTCAAAGCCCGTTCCATACAGTCCGGCCTGGATCTGCGCACAACCCTGCCCGCTGAACCGGATTCTTTTTTTATCGATCGGGTGCCCATAGGTTTTCTGAAGAAATATATGATGATGCCGGTGGCCACATCGGAAGAGTGTTATATCGCCCTGGCGGAGCCGTATTATTTCCAGCAGCTTGATGATCTCACCCGGGTGCTGCAGTGGGATGGAATAAAAACAGTGCTGGCGCCGCAGGAAGAAATTTATCTGGCCATCAATACCGCCTATGATATGGGCAATCGGGATGCCGCCGATCAGGTCTTGCAGGATATCGACGAGGAGGATCCCGAAAGCATTCTGTCCGAGATCGAAGAAACTGCCGATCTGCTCGATGATACCAGTGATGCGCCGGTGATTAAGCTGGTGAATCTGGTCCTTTCACAGGCCGTCCGTGACAACGCCAGTGATATTCATATTGAACCCTATAAGGATCGGGTCAAGATCCGTAAACGGGTAGATGGTATTCTCTACGATATGTACTCGCCGCCCAAGCATGTGCAGTCCAAGTTGATTTCCCGGGTCAAAATCATGGCCCGGATGGATATTGCCGAAAAACGGTTGCCCCAGGACGGCCGGATTGAAATCCGGATTGCCGATAAAAATATTGATCTTCGGGTGTCAACCCTGCCGACGGCCTTTGGCGAACGAGTGGTTATGCGGCTGCTTGATAAGTCGAGCGTGCTGCTTTCGCTGGAAGTTCTCGGCATGGGCAGAAACGATCTTGATCGGTTTGAGCAGCTGATCAAGAGGCCGTACGGTATCATTCTGGTGACCGGACCCACCGGCAGCGGTAAAACCACCACCCTCTATTCAGCCCTCTCGATCCTGAACCAGCCCGGGGTCAACATTATAACCGTTGAGGATCCGATAGAGTACCAGATAACCGGTATCAGCCAGATGCAGGTCAACAACAAGATCGGGCTGACCTTTGCAACCGGTCTGCGAACCATTGTCCGTCAGGATCCGGATATCATCCTGGTCGGTGAAATTCGAGATATGGAAACCGCCGAGATTGCGATTCAATCCGCCCTGACCGGGCATCTTGTGTTCTCGACTCTGCATACCAATGATTCCGCCAGTGCCATAACCCGCCTGATCGATATGGGAGTGGAACCGTTTCTGGTTTCCTCTTCAGTCAATGCCATTCTGGCCCAGCGGCTGGTGCGCAAAATCTGTCCACATTGCCGTGAATCGTACCAGCCGGATACGGAATACCTGACCAGGGTCGGTCTTTCTCTGGATAAGTTCGGCGATCACCCCCTCTATCGCGGCCAGGGCTGCCCTGAATGCCTGGGAACCGGTTACAGGGGAAGACTTGGGCTCTATGAGCTGATGATTTTAAGTGATGAACTGAAAAGTATGATTCTGACGACCTCGGATGCGGGGCAGATCAAGAAGCATGCATTGTCACAGGATTCCGGCATGCATACCCTGCGCCAGGATGGCCTTGATAAGGTGCTCGAGGGCCTGACCACCCTGGAAGAGGTCTTCCGGGTCACCTGATCAATTGGTTCATTTCAAAGATGGGCAGCAGGATGGAGATCACGATAAAACTGACCACCAGGCCCATGGTCAGGATCATGATCGGCTCAATCATTGAGGTGAGGGCCAGGATTTTTGACTCGATTTCCTTTTCATAGCTCTCAGCAGCCTTCTCCAGCATTTTTTCCAGGGCACCGCTCTGTTCACCCACCGCGATCATCTGTACCAGCATCGGGGTAAACCACTTGGATCCCCGCAGAATCTGGGACAGACTTTTTCCCTTTTCCAGTTCAACCGCAGCCTCCTCAAGAACCTCGCCCAGAATTACATTGTTGAGGATATTTTTTGCAATCCCCAGGGAGGTGAACAGGGGAACTCCGGCATGGAGCATGCTGGACAGGGTTCTGCCGAAACGGGCCGAAGCGATCTTGATATTGAGATCACTCAGGCCGGGCAGGGTGAGCTTCATCCGATCCCAGAAGCGACGGCCGGCCGGTTGACTGAGGCCGTAGCGGACGGCGACCACGCCTGCCGCTATGAACAGGAGCAGAAGCCACCAGTAGCTTGCCAGCAGGGAGCTGAGCTTGATAAGGAAAATCGTCGGCAGGGGCAGGGCCTGCTTGGTGCCTTCAAAGACCTTGGTGATGCTTGGGACAATAAAGGTGATCAGCATGAAAAGAACCCCCATGCCGACCAGGGCCATGAAGATGGGATAGATCATTGCTGCAGTAATGCGTGATTTCAGGGCCTGCTGATTTTCACCGAACTCAGCCAGTCGTTCCAGGACAACATCCAGGGAACCGGAGGCTTCACCGGCCTGGACCATGTTGACGTAGATTCTCGAAAAGAGGCGGGGATGCTCGGACAGGGCAGAGGTAAGAGAGTTGCCCTCGTTTACCCCGTCCTTGATCTGGGCGATGATGGTTCGCAGGGCGGAGTTTGTGGTCTGTTCAAGCAGACCGTTTAAGGCCGGGATCAAAGGAATGCCTGCCCCGAGCAGGGTTGCCAGCTGGCGGGTGGCAACATGGATTTCCTGCTGTTTGACCCGCTTGCCGAACTGGGGCAGCTGAAATCCTTTGCCGCCTTTTGTTCTGGCCTTGGGGATTGTTTCTTTTATGTCGACAGGATAGTCCCCTGCCTGACGAATCTTCTGCCGGGCGGCCGTCAGGGAGTCGGCCTCAATGATTCCTTTTAGTTTTTTTCCAGCCGTATTCAGGGCGGTATATTCATAGACGGGCATTGTTTATCCGTAAATAGCCCACGAAGTGCGCTGATTCGGGCTGTTTTCATCCTTGGTTGTGGCTGTGACGTTAAAAATTTTGGTCCAGCCATGCTGGTTTATCCGAAAATCTCCCACGAAGTGATGCCATTCCGGGCTATTTTTATGGTTGGTTGTGGCTGTGGCCTGTAAAACCCGGAGTCTGCGCTTTTGCTCCGCTTACCTGGTCCAGCCACGCTGGTTTATCCGGGCTCTGATTATTTTTTATTTGGTTTTCCTATCATACAAGGATCCAGCCGATTTTGAAAAGAAAACTTGGTCGGAAAAATATGAGACACCGCTTTGCAGGCAATTTCTGATATGCTATGATGGAACCAGTTTAATTATGCTTAGGGTTCGTTCAAAAATAACTTTGCATTCTGAGGCGCACTCTGAACATTTAGAAAAGCGATCTTCAATTATGCAATCCTCGACGTAGCCCTGCTACGCCTGCGGTTGCATGCAATCAGATCACTTCTCTAAATGTCCATATTACACCTCATCTCTACGAAGTTA
>JAJRQC010000136.1 GCA_024280455.1 Deltaproteobacteria bacterium
AAGCGCAGACTTCGGTGCTCCATATTCGTTTAGATAAGCGTAGACTTCGAGCAGGCCGACGAATCAGATAAGCGCAGCGAAGCGGAGACTTCGATAGCTTGCCTATGTGAGGAGGCCTGATCGAACGAAGAGGGGGTGCTGTGAACGCTTACCATCCTGTAAATATTTGGCCTGTACTTCATCAGTCCCGGGTCAGGCTCCGATACCTGATCCTGTGCGGCTGGTCGGCCTCGGCCCCTTTACGTTTCTTGTAATCCTGTTCATAATCGGAATAGCCGCCTTCAAACCAGTAGACTTCGGAGTTGCCCTCAAAGGCCATGATATGGGTGGCGATCCGGTCAAGGAACCAGCGGTCATGGCTGATCACCACCGCGCAGCCGGCAAAGCTCTCCAGGGCCTCTTCCAGAGCGCGCAGGGTATTGACATCCAGATCATTGGTCGGTTCATCAAGCAGCAGCAAATTACCACCTTCTTTGAGTATCCTGGCCAGATGGACCCGATTGCGCTGGCCGCCGGAGATCTGTCCGACTTTTGCCTGCTGGTCGCTGCCGGTGAAGTTAAATTTGGCAACATAGGCCCGGGCGTTCACTTCGCGGGTTCCGAGCCAGATGGTTTCCTGGCCCTCGGCAATAGCCTCATAAATGGTCTGCTCGGGATCAAGACTGTCCCGACTCTGGTCCACATAAGCCAGCTTGACCGTATCACCAACCCGGATGATTCCGGAGTCCGGTTCTTCCTGACCGGTGATCATCCGAAACAGGGTCGTTTTACCGGCACCGTTGGGCCCGACAATACCGACAATACCACCGGGCGGCAGGGAAAAATTTAAACTCTCGACCAGCAACCGGTCATCATAGCCCTTGGACACCTCTTGTGCTTCAACCCCCAGCTTACCCAGACGCGGGCCGGGCGGGATATAGATCTCCATCTTGCTGATCATCTCGGAGGACTGCTGATTGAGCAGGTTCTCATAGGAGGTGATCCGGGCCTTAGCCTTGGAACGCCTGCCCTTGGGGCTCATACGGATCCACTCGAGCTCACGCTGCAGGGTCCGTTGACGCTCGGTTTCCTTTTTTTCTTCCCGGGCCAGTCGCTGCTGTTTCTGTTCCAGCCAGGAGGAATAATTACCCTTCCAGGGGATGCCGCGCCCCCGATCCAGTTCAAGGATCCAGCCAGCCACGTTATCAAGAAAATACCGGTCATGGGTCACCGCAATGACCGTACCGGCATAGGCCTGCAGGTGGTGTTCGAGCCAGGCAACCGACTCGGCATCGAGATGGTTGGTGGGCTCATCCAGCAGGAGAATATCCGGCTGTTTCAGGAGAATGCGACACAGGGCCACCCGCCGTTTTTCACCACCCGACAGAATCTCGGTTTTGGTGTCCCCGGGTGGACAACGGAGGGCGTCCATGGCCATATCCAGACGACTGTCCAGATTCCAGGCATCGACGGCATCCAGACGATCCTGGACCTGGGCCTGCCGGTCAATCAGGGTCTGCATCTCGTCATCATTCATGGGTTCGGCAAACTTCTCGTTGATGGCATTGAACTCGGCCAACAGGTCAACCGTTGCCTGGGCCCCCTCCTCGACGACCTCGCGCACGGTCTTTTCCGGGTCCATTTCCGGTTCCTGGGGCAGGTAATCAATGGTAAAGCCCTCGGACATGGTGGTCCGGCCCTCAAACTCGGTATCGATTCCGGCCAGGATCCGCAGGAGTGTACTCTTGCCGGAGCCGTTAAGGCCCAGCACCCCGATCTTGGCACCGTAAAAATAGGACAGCGAAATATCCTTGAGGATGGGCTTGTTGTTATAGCTCTTGCCGACCTTGATCATTGAGTAAATAATTTTATTTGCTTCTTCGGCCATATATATTTCTCCGGGTTCTTTTTTCAATACCGGTTGTGACACACTTCCCAGAAACAGGAAAAGATATCACAACTAATTTGTAACATTTCAAGGATGTTGCCGCATGACAGACCTGACAGGCAAACAACACTGGGCTCAGCTTCCCGCCCTTGATTTCCAGCACAATACCAAATTATTCATTTTCATCCCATGGTAAAAAAATATCGGGTCGGCAATACATCCTTGCCCAAATCAAGCGCGCTGCACATCCGGTCTCCCCACTCTTTCCCTATCCTTTTGGTTCACAACAACGCATTGCGGCCCATCCGGATTGCGACGCTCGTTTTTTTATCCTTGCTCCAGCAGGCCGTAGTCATGCTGAAAGTATTGCCTGAAGCCTGGACATTCAGGGTCCTGTGGCTTTCACATGACGAACAATGAGGCGATTCAGTTGGACAAAGAGCAGAGCGTGACGACGGTGGATGCCGGTTTTACCGTGCAATGCCGGGGCGAATAAAAATCAGCCTTTGATTTTTCCCGCTCAGACGGCAAGAAGAAACGACTCCAGAAGAGCAGCGACTTCCTGCTCGCGGCCAAGGAAAAAATGGTCACTCTCCGTTATTTCATGGATAACCGCCTCCCCCACCAAACCTGCTTTTTTTTCAGTGAGCAGGTTTTCCTTTTCGGCAAAGAGAAAAAAAGTTTTACAGGAAAGGCTGCCCAGACGCTTAAAATCGTACTCGGCCAGAGGTGGGGTGATTGCGGCAAAACTCAAAACGGCTTTGGGAATTGCCGAGAGTCCGATAAAACTGCCGAACGAATAGCCGACAAGATGAAACCTCTTGAAATATCGATCACTGAGCCCTATCACCTGCTCCGTGTCTGCGATAATTTCTGAAAAATTGTTGTTTGTATCCAGCCGGTTCCAATACTCGAACAGAGGCAGGTCCGGCGCAGGTTTGCTGCTTTTGCCCACCCCCCGGTAATTAAATGAGAGCACCGGAAAATGGTGTGCCAAGGTCCGGGTCAGGGCAACGATGACATTATTTTCCATGTTACCGGCTAAAAGCGGATGGGGCGGACAGAGAATCACCCCGGGCCGGTCCCTGTGTTCCTCCCGGTAGGCAAGACGCCCTTCAAGGTTCCCGACTGCACAGGGAAGAATGACCTGCTGGCAGAAATGAGCCGACATCACTACACCTTACCTCCTGTCTCCTGCTGAAAACTCAACCCTCTGATATCCAACAGCCCCTGCCGGCCTCCGCTCATAACCCGGATGGCCGTATCCCGCTCAAGCATATTTATCAGCAGAAAAGATTCATCGAAACGGTGGAACATGACCCGTCCTCGTTCCCCGACCTCGACCCTTTCCGTTAAGCGAGGCGCTTCCCGGTCGTTTTCCGGCACTGGGATAAGCCGGATATCGAGGCGTTGATCATGGACGAAAAAAACAGAAGACGCATCCGCCACCTGCTCCTGCTCAAAGGCAACCCCGAAAAGGCTGTTACCGTACCCGGGCAGAATAACGGCTGATGGAAAAAAGGTTACTAGTTGTCGGCCGGTCTCCACGTCCTGGGCCATGCCGCCGGTATGGATGCCCGCAATCCGTTGGCGTTGTTTTGGAGTCATCCGCTCAGCCAGCGCCAGAAGCAATGGCGGCGTTGTGAACAACACGGTGATCGCCTGCTGATTGATAATGTTCATCGCCTGATCCAGCAGGTGATCCATGTAGAGCATGTAGCCCATTGAGTCCGGCTGCTGCCGTTTAATCCAGCGCACATCGCAATCAATACCAAAAGGCTCAAGGCTCCTCGTGGCCCGGACAAAAGCCCTTGCCGCCTGAGCAATGACATGGGGGCCCGATGGGCCGACAAAGAGCCAGCGCTGCTCCAGCGGAAAATGAAAATTTTCCACTGCCTGCAGCCAGGGATCGACAAAGGCGGCCTGAAACTCCCGGGGCAGATAGACCCGCCGACACGGATCGCCGGTGGTTCCTCCGGTTTCGGCAAGGATAATCTCACCCATCCGTGGCAGCAGTGACCGGGGAATGAAATCCGTAATCGGCCGCCTGCGCAAGGCGTTCACATCCATCGGACCGAGCTCGTGCAGGTCATCGACTGTGCGAAAATCTTTACGGCAACGACCTGTTTTTTTCAGAACATCAAGCCAGTACGGGGTGCCGTTTTCAGGGGAGATATGAAGATCAAGGATATGCTCAAGCATCGGCATCACCTCCCATAAGCAAGATCGGCAGCACGGTGAGGTCGCAGATCAGGGCCATCCACAAGGCAAGACTGATCAAGAGACCGAAATAGGCCAGCGGTATAAAGGGCGAGGCCAGAAAGGCGAGGAATCCGGTCCCGGTCACCAGCGTGGTGGTGATGATGGGTGCCCCAACCTGCTGAAAGACATAATCCAGTCGCTGCCTTGGGGTCAGGGTCTCATCCTGGTTCCGGTAGCAGTAAAGGAAGTGGATGGTATCGTCGACCACGATGCCGAAAATAATGGAGGCGACTGTGATGGTGGCAACCGACAGCGGAATACCGAACCAGCCCATAATGGCGATTACAAGAAGCACCGGCAATAGATTGGGCACCATGGCGATCAACCCCATCTTCACCGATCTCAGCAACAGGCCGATAAGCAGGGCAATGGAGATAAAGGCCGCACTGAAACTCTCCAGCATTGAAAAAAAGAGTTGTTTCTGGCCCCGGGTATACAGCGGAACCGACCCGGTCACATACGGTATGGTTGAGGTGCCGAAACGATCCTGGAAAAAACGCTCCACCTCATCGGCCAGCGCCAGATTTTCCTCTGAAGACAGGGTATCGACGAGCCTTTCTGCAAACGGCCGATACCGATACCGGCTGCAATCATCGCCAATAGAAGAAGAAAGCCAATTTTTCGTCGGTTGCGGGCCAGAAAGAGGCTGGTTGTTGCCGGCAGGACAAGCCGTCTGAAAAACGGGGACGGTTTCAAAAAAACGGGGACAAGGACAAAGGTGACGACCAGGGAGAATAAGGTTCCCGCCGCTCCCCAGATTCCCAGTTCACGAACCGGCTGATAGCTTGAAAAAAGCAATGAGCCAAAACCCATGGCCGTGGTCACTCCGGAAAGCACGCAGGGTGGAGCAACCCGGCAAAACAGCGTAACGGCCGTATCATCGGGCTGCCATTTTTTAATACTGAAATGGATGGCATGGGCCATGCCGAGGATAAGGGTCAGGGGCGGCAGGGCCAGCAGCACCATGTTCATTTTTACCCCGCACAACCCTATCATGCCGACCAGCAGCATAGCCGAAATCAGGCCGCAGCTGAGAATAAGAAGGGCCTGGGTTCTGCATAAAAAGAACACCGCAATACTGACAACCAGCAAAACAACCGGAAAGAGAAGGGTTGTGGCTTGGGCCGACAGGGTATCCAGCCGATTGGTGAGATACCAGACGCCGCCCAGGTGAAAGGTCTCCACCTGATATTTCCGCAAGACCTCCGGCACCAGCTCCAGTATCCCGGCCAGTTGAGACGGGGCGGCACCGGATATCGGTCTGAGGGTGAGCAGGGTGCCTTTCCCGCCCTTGACGGTTTCCAGACCCACACCCTCACAAAACCCGACATATGGGAGGGCATTAAGATCATCGAGCATCTCGTCAAGCGGAGCGAAGCGCAGACTCCGGGTTGTACAGGTCACAGCCACAACAGATAAGCGTAGACTTCGAAGAATGAAAATAGCCCGGAATGGCATCACTTCGCTGGCGATTTTCGGATAAACCATCATTCCCGGCACGCCGGGCACAACAAACGATGAAAATACTCTGTACAAACAGATGAGTCATGACAATCTTATTCCAAACCATTTTTTTTGGAATACAAACAATTGGAGGATTGCCATGAC
>JAJRQC010000137.1 GCA_024280455.1 Deltaproteobacteria bacterium
CTTCGGGTCGTATTTGAATGAGGCTCAATCACAAAATCCTCGACGTAGCCCTGCTACGCCTGCGGTTTTGTTCAATCTCCTCATCCAAATCTGACCCAAACCTAAGCGCAATATCAGCCATGTTATTTTCCTACAAGCCCTTAGTAATCACGGCGACCAGCCAGAGTCGGCCATTGCTGCATGATTTTCAGGGCGCTTTTTTTATCCTCTCTTCCTGTCCTCATCGAGCGCTGTTGATCGGGTCGGCAGATTTCCCGGTACAGTTCAGCATCTATAAAGCCGATCCGTTCGGCATCCTCACGGGTTGCGGCAAAGAGTATCTGTTCAATCCCGGCCCAGTAAATGGCTGCCAGACACATGGGGCAGGGTTCACAGTTGACGTAAATGGTGCAGCCTTCCAGTCGGTACGATGAGGTGGCCCGGCAGGCATCCCGGATAGCCGTAATCTCGGCATGGGCCGTAGGGTCATTTGTGGCAAGCACTCTGTTCCAGCCTTTGCCGATGATTTTCCCTTCTCTGACTATCACTGCCCCGAACGGACCACCATCCCCCCTGAACATGCCATGTTCCGAGAGTTTGACCGCCTCGGCCATAAATGACGAGATTGTTGCCGCCATGACGGGTTAGATCCTTTTAAAGATCAGACAGGCATTGGTGCCGCCGAAACCGTAACTGTTGGACATGGCAGTCTGCAGATTCTTCTCCATGGTTTCCCGGACAATATGCATGTCTGCTGCTTCCGGGTCGAGTTCCTCAATGTTGGCCGTTCCGGCAATGAAATTATGGTTTAGCATGAGCAGTGTATAAACGGCCTCATGGACCCCGGCCGCGCCAAGAGAATGGCCGGAAAGTGATTTTGTCGAGCTGATCGGCGGGATGTCGCTGCCGAAAATTGTGCGGATTGCCCTGAGCTCAACCAGATCACCGATGGGAGTGGAGGTGCCGTGGGCATTGATGTAGTCGATGGAGCAGGCGACATTTTTCAGGGCCAGGGCGATGCAGCGTTCAGCCCCCTCCCCGGAAGGAGCCACCATCTCGTAACCATCTGCGGTGGCGCCGTAGCCGATCAGTTCTCCGTATATTTTTGCACCTCTTTTGCGGGCATGGCTGAGCTCTTCAACCACAACAAGTCCTGCGCCGTTGGCAACCACGAATCCGTCGCGGTTGGTGTCGTAAGGCCTGGAAGCCGTTTCCGGGTGTTCATTGAATCTGGTCGACAGGGCACCCATGGCGTCAAACATCGAGGTCTGGGTCCAGTGCTCTTCATCAGCCCCACCGGCAAAGACGATATCCTGTTTGCCCAGTTGTATCTGCTCCATAGCTGCCCCGATACAGTGGGAACCGGTGGCGCAGGCTGAAGATATAGAGTAGCAGGTGCCTTTGATGTGGAAGGGAGCGGTCAGGCAGGCGGAGACCGTGCTCGACATGGTGCGCGGAACCATGAACGGGCTGAGCCGTTTCAATCCTTTTTTGCGCATGACATCGGCAGCCAGAACCACGTTTTCCGCCGATGTGCCGCCGGAGCCGATGATCAGGCCGGTGCGAGGGTTGGAAACCTGGTCTTCCTCAAGCCCGGCATCCTCAATGGCCCGGGTCATGGCAAGGTAGGCGTAGGCGGCGGCGTTGCCCATGAAGCGCAGGATTTTTTTATCGATATGTTCTTTAGGGTCGATGTTGGTAAAGGCGCCGACCTGCGAGCGCAGGCCGAGCTCACGGTACGCCGGTTGGAAGCGGATTCCGGATTGTCCTTCCTGCAGGGAAGTCAATGTGTCGGCAAGGGTGTTGCCGAGCGGAGAAATCAGGCCCATTCCTGTAATAACGGCACGTCGCATAAGGTTTAGTTTCCTGATTTCAGTGAACGGAAGAGATACAGCGGCTTTATGCCTTTTCTCTGTGGATGGCAAAAGGGGCACAGCTCTGGCAGACCGGCATGACCTCGACCGTATTGATGTTGACATGCGGCGGCACACTGGTCACCCAATGGACAATTTCGGCAATGTCATCAGGGGTGATGGGTTGGGTTCCTTTATACACCTGATCCGCCTTTTTTTTGTCACCATGAAAACGAATCACGGAAAATTCACTCTCGGAAAGTCCGGGTTCGATGTTGCTCACCCTGATTTTGGTCGCAACCAGGTCGGACGACAGGTTTTTTGAGAACTGCTTGACAAAGGCCTTGGTTGCGCCGTACACGTTGGCGCCGGGATACGGGTAGGTGCCGGCCACGGAGCCCAGGTTTATGATGTGGCCGCGATTGCGCTTGACCATGCCGGGCAGAACCGTGCGGGTCAGGTACATCAACCCCTTGATATTGGTATCGACCATGGTCTCCCAGTCATCCAGATCGGCCTCCTGGGCCCCCTGTATGCCAAGGGCCAGGCCGGCATTGTTGACTAGAACATCTATTTTTTGGAAAGTATCGGGCAGTTCGTGGATAAACTGTTCCACTTCGCCACGGTTACGGACATCAAGGGTGGCCCAATGGACAGTCACAGCCGGATGTTGCGCACAAAAATTCTGCAACCGCTCCGTCCGCCTGCCGGTAAGAATCAGCTGCCATCCCTCTGCGGCGAAACGTTTGGCGCAGGCAAGGCCAAAACCCGACGTGGCCCCTGTGATGAGTATTGTCTTCTGCATAGAAATAAACCTGTAAAGCGGAATCAAAATCAAGTAGAGATTTCCATCATGTACCGAAATGAAAGCAGGTTTATGGATAAAAGACAACATTTTTCCAGGACGGTATGGAAAATATAGAGACTGTGATTATAATACCTTGCATATTTACAATTTTCATGATGTTCATTTTACTTATAAGGAGTGAGGTATGTTGAAAAAGAAAATGATGAAAGCGCTCAACGAGCAGATCAACGCCGAGATGTATTCGTCGTATCTGTATCTGTCCATGGAATCGTATTTTCAATCCGTCAGTCTGGCAGGATTTGCGGCCTGGATGCGGGGCCAGGTTCAGGAAGAGCTCATGCACAGCATGAAATTTTACGATTTTGTCAATGAGCGTGGCGGCCGGGTAACCCTGGATACGATTAACAAGCCGGAGACCAGCTGGAAGAGTCCGCTGATGGCCTTTGAGCACATTTTGCGTCATGAACAGATGGTTACAGAGCTTATCAATGATCTGGTTGATCTGGCCATCCGTGAAAAGGATCATGCCACCAATATTTTTCTGCAATGGTTTGTCACCGAACAGGTTGAAGAAGAGGCCAGTGTCGGTGAAATCGTAGATAAATTGAAATTGATCAAGGATAACTCATCGGGCCTGTTTCTATTGGATGCGGAAATGAGCAAGCGTGTTTTTACCCTGCCGCAGCCTGAATAGCCGGATGGCCGGACGGAAATATGAGTTCTGGCCGGAACGAAATATAAAAGTGTTGCAATCGATTGTCCGATCAATCTGAATGGTGCGAAAGATATGGGAACCCGCCGCTTAAAAAAACAGGTTTTTGCGCTCCTGCAGCAATCGAACATTGATCAGGTGCTGGATGAACTTCGGCTATTGCCGGTCAAGGAGACTGTGAATGCACTGTTCTCGGCCATCTGCCAGGTTGATGACCGCTTGCGCTGGCACGGGATCAGCGGGATGGGGGTGATGGTAGCCCGGTTGGCCGATGAGGATATGGAGGAGGCCCGGATAATGATGCGGCGCCTGCTCTGGAGTCTCAACGATGAGTCCGGCGGCATCGGCTGGGGCGCCCCTGAGTCCATGGCCGAAATCATGCACCACCATGCAGGCCTGGCCGGGGAATATATTCATATGCTGATTTCCTATACCCGGCCGGATGGCCCGGAGCTGGAGCAGGACGGCAACTTTCTCGAACATGAAACCCTGCAGCGAGGTTTGCTGTGGGGGCTGGACCGACTCTGTGATGCTCGCAGGGATCTGCTGCTGGAAAAGGGGCTGGCCGCTGATATCCCTCCGTATCTGGAGTCTGCTGATGATGGAGTCCGTGGTCTGGCGGTACGTCTTTGTGGGAAACTGGCAATTGGTGCCGCGGGTGAACGCATTCAGGGGTTGACAAAAGATCCGGCAACGATTGTCTTTTATGAAAATGGACGGTTCCGTTCTCTAACGGTGGGCGAGATTGCCTCCCGGGCACTGGAGGAGCTGGAATGCTGAACGATTCGTTCTTCTCTCAGGTTATCGCCCTGCAGTTTAATGTTAAGCCCGGCGCTCCTGTAGATAATATGGCTGAAGTCAGGTCCTTGCTTGACCAAAGCGAGTCGGCTGCTGGTTCCCTGGTGGTGCTGCCGGAGTTGTGGGCAACCGGTTTTGATTATCCCCGCTGTGTTGAACTGGCACAACAGACTCCGGCCCTGTTGCAGGAGCTGCAGAAAATTGCCGCCGCATCCGGGCTGGTGATCGCAGGTTCACTGCTTGAACTGCCGGAAGGCAAGGGAAAAGAAAAAAAGCCCTGGAACACTTTTTTTGTAGTTGATGCAAAAGGTGTTGTCGGAAAATATCGTAAGCAACATCTGTTCGGGTTCTGGAATGAGGATAGTTTTTTTTCCGCCGGTGACCGACCGGAGCCGATTACAACTGCCCATGGTGTTGTCGGCCCTCTGGTCTGTTATGATCTTCGTTTTCCGGCACTGGCCCGGGGTCATGCCTTTGCCGGGGCACAGATTCTGGTTGTTTCGGCCCAGTGGCCAAAAAGCAGGCTTGATCACTGGCGGATTCTGCTGCAGGCCAGGGCAATTGAAAATCAGGCCTTTGTGGTTGGCTGCAACAGCTGCGGCCTGGGCGGAGAAATCGAATTCGGTGGTCACTCCATGGTTATTGGTCCGGATGGGTGCATCCTTGCCGAGGCCGGAGGGCAGAATGAGGTCTTGACCTGTGCACTGCCGGCGGGGGCTGTTAGAGACCTGCGTAGCCGTTTTTGTACCGTTGCCGAACGTCCATGGCTGGCCCATGACAAGGATAAGATTTGCGGCTTGGACGAGTTACTGATAAAAATTGAAAAAATTCGGGACCAGGGGAGCAGGGTGGCCTTTACCAATGGCTGCTTTGATCTCCTGCACAGTGGTCACGTCAGCTATCTTGAACATGCCCGCCGTACAGCCGATCTATTGATTATCGGGCTGAACGCCGACGCCTCGGTCAGGAGACTCAAAGGGGAGAGTCGTCCGGTAAACAGCGAGCAGGATCGGGCCCGGGTGCTTGCAGCTCTAGGGTGTGTGGATTTTGTCACTATATTTGATGAGGATACGCCCTGTAACCTGATAACCGCTCTTCTGCCCGATGTCCTGGTGAAAGGGGCGGACTGGGCTGAGGATGAAATCGTCGGTGCAGTGGAGGTCAAGGCTGCCGGCGGCCGGGTAGAACGGGTGGTCTTTGAGCACCAGTGCTCAACCACCACTCTTATTGAAAAAATTCGTTATTGACTGCGGTATCGTTTCGGCGTTTTTGTGTAGGAGTCCACCCCTGTGGGCGATGGGAATGCCCGCATATTTCGTCCGGAGGGCCGGACTCCTAGTGCGGCCGGGCAAGGTCGTTTATTCCATCGGGTGGAAGTCCCGCTCCGGTAAGGCAGACCAGCCACCGGATAGAGAACCCTGGGCTGGCGGGAGTAATCCCAAAGGTTAAGCACA
>JAJRQC010000138.1 GCA_024280455.1 Deltaproteobacteria bacterium
GCCTGCTGTCTTGGTTCCCCTGTGCTTAACCTTTGGGATTACTCCCGCCAGCCCAGGGTTCTCTATCCGGTGGCTGGTCTGCCTTACCGGAGCGGGACTTCCACCCGATGGAATAAACGACCTTGCCCGGCCGCACTAGGAACCCGCCCCTGCGGGCGATAATTATGCGTCAAGCTGCCTCTACGTCCACAAATCGCCCGCAGGGGCGGGCTACCTGGTGCAACCACCTGATATATTATCATATTATTCTTAATTTGACGATTATACCCTGAAGATCACAGATTAACAACAGCATTGCAGGATATTGCCATGAAAATCATCACCTTAAAATATAATCGCCAGCACTCTGCAATCCAGCAGTCCACTCTACTATCAGATACTGCCTTTGCCGGCAGGCATCTGTTCCTTCTTGAACAAAAGAAAACAAATGAACCGCAATCCTGTGAAAAAGTACAAATACCCAAAGATCAGGAATACATCATCTGCGGCTACTGGCATTGAATAGAAAAAATCCCGCCCCCAATGAAGGTCCCAATGCCGTACGGGCTTCCACTTTTTACAAAAAATAAACGTTTTCCCCATATTTCCGGGCTTATTCTCCGGTAATGAGGATACCGCAAAAAAACTGGGCGTGACTGATTTACTCTTATCACACTTCCTTCTCTGCAGATTCATCATCTTCGCCCACTGGGTAGGCTCCTGCGAAACCCAGTCGTCAGTTGTTTATTACTCACGCCATAACGGAATATAACCTAGCGGTTTTTCGTTATTTTTAAAAATACTTTGCCGATTTCTCTTTTTTATTCAAATAAGACTAAAGTTTTTCCTCCAGACGTTCGATAAAAGGAATACGGGAGATGAGAAATTTCCCCTTCAGGTAAAGACAGAAAACACATACAGTAAAATTTAACCAAAGGGAGGCAGCCGCAACAGTAAACAAACAGCATACTGGCAGTACCCGTTGTAACCGGCAAGGATGCCATTTTTTTACATAAGCCAACTTATATTCATGGAGGAATATCATGGCACTTACAATTAACACAAACGTAGCCTCTCTCAACGCCCAACGTAACTTAGGTGCAACCCAGAACAATCTTGCACGTTCCATGCAACGTCTCTCATCTGGTCTTCGGATCAACTCTGCAAAGGACGATGCTGCAGGTCTGGCCATTTCAGACCGAATGACCTCTCAAATCCGTGGCCTCAATCAGGGGGTTAGAAATGCCAACGACGGCATATCCCTGTCACAAACGGCTGAAGGTGCAATGCAGGAATCAACTAATATTCTGCAGCGCATGCGTGAGCTGTCCGTTCAGTCGGCTAACGCCTCAAACTCCGCCGCCGATCGCAGTGCGCTTCAGGCGGAGGTCAACCAGCTTCAGTCCGAGATGGATCGTATTGCCAACACCACAACCTATAACGGTTTAAAAATTCTGGACGGTACTTTTTCCGCCCAGAAGTTTCAGGTCGGTGCCAATGCAAACGAAACTATCGGTGGTTCTATTAGCTCGATGAAATCAAGTGACCTCGGTCGCTATGCCGTTGACGCCCAGCAGTCTGCCACAGCTGCCAGTGGTGGCGGTGTCGCAGGCCCGACAACAGCAACTGCAGGAGCCGGCAACAGCATTGCGGCACAGGCGCTTACCGTAGCCGGATTTAAAGGCTCCGTCACGATCTCCTCAACGACTATTACTGCCGGTATGCAGGCAGACTCCATTGCCGCTCTGATCAATGATCAAACGCAGAGCACAGGTGTTGAGGCCACTGCCTATAACGAGGCCACCTTTGATGTTGCCGTTGCCGGTAGTATCAGTCTGGAACTTGGAACCGGTAGCACCCTGACGACAGTAACGGCAAACATCACGGATAAAGATGACCTCACGGCTCTTGTAACCGCGATCAATGACGTTTCAGGATCCACAGGGATTACCGCTGAAGTATCTTCTAATGCCCTGAAGCTCGTTCAAGCTGAAGGTAAAGATATCAGGTTGCAAAATGTCTCTAACAGTGGAATTTCATCATCGACCAACGGTACGGCCACTCTGGTTGGACAGGGAGGCAATACTATAACATTTAATGGTTCTGCAACTGGAGACTCTTCAGTTGTGGCCGGTTCCGTTGAGTTCAGTTCGCAAAAATCTTTTTCAGTATCCTCTTCTGTAGCAGCCGGCGGTACAACAGGTAGTATTTTAACCACTGCGGCCAATGCACTGCAAAGCTCATCCCAGGAAACCGTCTCCACCATTGATATAAGTACTCAGAGTAAATCCCAGGACGCTATCGACATCATCGATAAAGCACTGGCAACGATCGACTCTCAGCGTGGTGATCTTGGTGCTATCCAAAACAGATTTGAGTCAACCATTGCCAACCTGCAGAATATCTCAGAGAATATTTCTGCTGCCAGGTCTCGGATTCTTGATGCTGATATTGCCCAGGAAACCTCAAACATGACCAAGCAGAATATCCTGCAGCAGGCGGGAGTTTCTATTCTGGCCCAGGCCAACCAGGCTCCACAGCTGGCCCTGTCCCTGCTCCAGTAAAACTTTTTCCTCTAAAGGAGCCGTCGTTTACGGCTCCTTTAGAGTGTTCTTTTTTTCACATGGAGGGGAAATAAATGAATGCTGAAGCAATGAACATCAACACGGCCGCCCCCCCCAGGGGCAACGACCCGGTTCAACAAGTCGAACGTAAGCGTGAACAGGCCAAAGCCAAACCACAACAAGAGTCTGTCGAGCAGAACAAGGTACAGGCGGAAGAACTGCTTACAGAAATCAAGGCCCTAACCGAAAACGGCGCATATAGTGTCCGCTTTGAAAAAAATGAAGATATGCAACAGCTGATTGTTAAAATTGTTGACCAGAAGACCGATGAAGTCATCAGACAAATTCCACCTGAAGAACTCATTAACCTGAGTAAACACCTACGGGAACTGCAAGGGAATATTGTCGACACAGTCAGCTGAGCACCATTTTCCTAATTAGGCAGTAATCTGATAACAGGCACTCTTAAACTCTGCTGTTGGGTAAAAACAGGAGAGGTGCCTCTAACGAATCGGTTACAAGTAAAGGCAAGTAACAGGTAAACGGGGAAAAATAATGGCTATTCAATTTGGCGGTCTTTCAACAGGTTTGGATACCAACAGCATCATTGAACAGCTCATGAACGTCGAACGAATGCCGATTGTCCGGTATGAATCTGATAAGACATGGCTCAACAATAAGTTAAAGGCATTTAACACCTTAGATGGGTTGCTCAAAACTTTCCAAAGTTCGATCTCCAATCTGGACGACTCCGACTCTCTTCTGCAAAGATCCGTCAATTTAGGGTCTAAAGACTTTTTCGATGCCACGGTTTCAAGTAGTGCAATTCCCGGTGCCGCTTACAATGTCGAGGTTGTATCCCTTGCCAAAGTCCAGAAATCAATATCCGACACCAATTTCGCCTCCAAAACAGATCCCTCTTTGGGAACCGGCACCTTAACCTTTACGGTTGGCGGTATAAATCACGACGTAACTATCGCCTCGACCGACAATTCCCTTACAGGGATTGCCGATGCCATTAATACAGCGGGTATTGGTGTAAATGCCAGTATTATAAATGATGGTACTGCAACGACTCCCTACCGACTGGTTCTTACCGGAGAAAATGTAGCCACGGATTTTTCCATGACGTCATCTCTCACCGGAGGTACGGATACCCTGGGAACCTTCACCGTGACGCAGAGCTCAAGCAGAGCCCACATCATTGTCGACAGTACGGACATTTATGCAGATTCAAACACCCTCAGCGAAGCCATTCCCGGCGTTACTCTAAATCTTCTTCAGGCCCAATTGGTTGCTGGTGAAACGACATCTCTTAATGTAAGCCTTGACACAAGTGCGATTAAATCCACTATTCAATCGTTTGCTACCGGCTACAACGGGGTCATTAGTTTTATTACTGGTCAATCGGCAATGGATGGTGGAGATGCCGGCATACTTGCCGGGGATTCCGGCATTAACACCATCAAGCGCCATCTCCAGAATATGCTGACTTCACCCTTTGAAAATTCAGGGGTCTTGAGTTCATTTTCCGAGCTTGGCTTTGAAACCCAGAGAGATGGGACGTTGAAAGTAAACGATGACGTCCTCACAAAAGTCGTCAACAATAATATTGAATCAGTAGTCAGCTTGCTCGTTGGTGAAAACGGAAAGGATGGCCTGGCTGTTCAATTCAATGATTACCTTTCCAGTATGACCAGTCCAACTACCGGAATGCTCAAGGGAAGAAAAGATTCGACAACAACGAATATAGCGCGTATTGACAACCGAATCCAAATGATGGAAACACGTCTTGAAAAACGTGAAGAGTATCTCAGAAAACAATTTACAGCAATGGAACTCCTTGTTGGCCAGATGAATGCCCAGAGCGACTATCTAACCCAACAAATGGAGTCCATCAGTAATCTAAGGAAAAGATAGCCATGACCGGTTACACTAATCAATACTTAGCAAATCAGGTAAATACAGCATCTCCAGAACAATTACTGCTGATGTTTTATGATGGCGCTATACGATTTTCCGCCCTCGCCGTTCTGGCAATCGAGAAGCAGAACATCGAAAAACGTAATTATTACATCAACAAAGCATCTGCGATTCTCTCGGAATTATCTGCGACCCTTAATCATGACATAAATTCGATCATCGCAGAAGATCTGGATGCTCTCTATAGCTACATGCTGAGTGAGTTGACAAATGCCAACATGCACAATGATCCCCAGCCTATTGTAGAGGTAAAGAAAATGCTGGACGAACTGCGGAAGACCTGGAAACAGGCAATAGAGATGAATAACCAGGAAAAAAACAAAAACATACCTCACTCAAACCAGGCACCGGTTTTCCAACATGCATGAATCAATCGATACTATCAGTGAAATATCGCTCTACACCGAAAATCTTATTTATGCTCGCGTCCAAGAATATAAATTCTTGTTGGAGCAAATGAAAGCACTGGAAAAGGTGACGACCACCAGCCACCAGGATCAGCTGGAAAGGCTCAGCGCCGAAATCACCGATCAGGAAAGAAAATGCAGAAAGATAGATTTATCTTTTCAACAGTCTACAGATCGTCGACGCCCGGGTACAAGAGAAACCGATCTGTACCAGAGCTTATTCACAATTATGGAAGCAATCCAGAGAGTAAACAAACGAATTGCTCAAACGCTTAATGCCACCATGACTGTAACGGCAGAAGAATTGAAAAAAATAAAAAAAGCACTACCCGCAATTTCCGGCTATGCAACTACGCAGAATACCGGCCCACGCCCTGTTCTTAAACGGACAGGTTAAGCCGGGAAATCCGTACTTCCCTGCTGTTCATCTGCAACATTATCCGGCCATTCTAATTTACTAAGTATATCTTTTATGTTTTTATACCCTTCTCTATAGATTTCCTCTGCTTCCACCACATTATCTCTAAAAATTACGTATATATATAATGCACATAACAAATCGAGAAACACTTTATTATAAATTGCCATTCGATAATCTTTTCCCACAGCCTGACCACAACTCTCCATAGCAGCAAACAGGGCACTGTTTATCCGCCGACTGAATTCAACCCAGTCAAAAGCTTCCAGCTTGATATTTTCCAGAAAATGTCGTTTCAGGGAATGCAAGACGACCTCACCAGGTGTTGAATAGTACTTCCAATTTTTATGTTTCTGCATTGGAACAAAAGCAAGAAGCAGTTGTTGCAGATCATTTTTTTTCCTCTTGTACAATGGCACCTTTACATAATCACTTCGTTTGCCCACGGTTCCGTCTATACGCGCCCCATCCGAAAGGTTGGTCACTTTCGTACTTTTTTTAACTTCAGCAAGAGATGCCTCTATTGACATCCTGGTTGAGTTGAGAAAAGATGTCGTCTGCAGTGGATTCTGCTCTTTGAAGTTCGGAGCAGTCAACATTTGACGGGCGCTCTTGTATATATCTTCGTCCGACTCGTTATTTTCATTATGATGGCCTGAAACATGAGACTCTTCAAACGACCTAAATCCCATATCACAACCTAACATATAAATATTTCGTGGCCGGCAAAAGCAGGCAAATGAAAATGCCAGATTCGTACTAGAGGGAGTTGTATACTGTAATGGACAAACCAGTTTCACCGCATTTGAGGCATTTTTGTCCCCTACCAGAAGCACTTGTTCAACCGCGTCAACGGCTGCCCCACTTACCTTGTAATTGTTTACCAGTGGTACATTTGTGAATAAATCAAGTTTCTGCACTGTTTCCTTATCCAGCAGTGTATCCAGACTGAACTGCAGGTCTGGCGTGATCCCATACTGTTTCAGAGTGCGTACGGAGCTGTGAACAGCAAAAATAAGCAGCCTGTCCTGATTTCTTTTAAGCCATTCTAAATCATTATTGAGAGATGGTCCCGAGGCAATAACGGCAATACTACTTTTTTTCGACAACACAGGACGCTTGGTCAGCAAGGGTAAATGCCGGGCCATATTTATAGCTGCATTTTTCAATCCCTTGACATGGTCATCATAGGCAAAAACCGTGTCCGAACGTGTTGATTGCAAGCTCTTTACAGCCTCAACAAATAATGGCATTTTATCGGATGGATATGCTGGCAGTACCCTGACCCACATATGCTGAGTCACTGAA
The DNA here is from genome assembly GCA_024280455.1 of Deltaproteobacteria bacterium. Classification (GTDB taxonomy): domain Bacteria; phylum Desulfobacterota; class Desulfobulbia; order Desulfobulbales; family Desulfobulbaceae; genus DRLX01. The sequence goes on from JAJRQC010000138.1 coordinate 6,660, forward strand.
TAATCATTAAAAAAACGGGCAAAATGCCTGGCAACGGTTTCTTCCCCCACGTATATATGCAAACTCCCGAGACGCTCAACAATTGCCCTGTAGTCGAGGAAATAACAGGACACCTCGAACCTGTCCGGGTCAGGTTCTATAAACAGAGCGTCGGTAAAAACAGTCGTTTTAAACACCTGGGCAATGTGCAGCCCATGGAAAATACCTAAAAAGACTATTGGTGGAGAAAAACGACGGCCATCAGGAAGTTCCTTTAAATTCACCCTCCCATTATTCCAGATTGCGTTATGCGCTGGAAACCGAGCATCCATTTTCTCGAACATAGTATTAACACATTGCCTGTGGATACTTTGCTCCTGCTCGGGATAAAGAACTCTCAAGTTGAAAAGATCATGCCACCCCTTATGCACCCAACCACCTAGCATCTCAGCAAAATCATCCAGGCCGGCTGCAGGATGGCCAAGCTCATTGGTGCCTTCATGAACGATACGTAAAAAGTCCTCAGTCATATCTATACGGTAGGGACAGACATTTCTTTCGATGAACTGATTAATTACAGGATAGTGTTCTGCAAAAAAAATCCGGTTTTTCTCATATGTTACCTGCAGGATCTCTCCTCGCTGCTCAGGCGCTGCCAGACGTAACTGATCGATAATATTAAACGGCACATTCCCCCCCAGAATTAATCAAATATACTTTTGACAATTTTTCACTCATACAGAAATCATTGGGTGCATTCCCATTTTGTCACAACCTCTTACTTCGGCTTTATTTTGTTAGTCAGGCTGTTGTCAGTCGCTTTATTTTACAAAATACCGGCATGTTTGGGTCTAATTATCTCACCGGTGAAATTCCGGAACCGGGGTATGCACTTGGCTCCAGCGACTCCATATATAGTATTTTGGTTTATGTTTGGAAAATTTCTTCACACGCTACAGCGATTTAATAAAATTCACATAACGACTTCCATTTATCTAATATTTGGTACAAATACGAAGGCCAGGAGGTTTCATCCTTCCTTGCCTCGAATCTACTGATTCCTAGCTGGTGTCTGTCCAAAAACAGCCTTTTTCGGCCGAAGCAACTCGATATTAATTCTCAGATAGTAACCACTCTGCAAAGGATTCTTCTTCATCAGGCCGCAACCCCAAGATTTTTCTTTCACGGTGCGTTTTTTTCGAAAAA
>JAJRQC010000139.1 GCA_024280455.1 Deltaproteobacteria bacterium
CGGGTCGTATTTGAATGAGGCTCAATCACAAAATCCTCGACGTAGCCCTGCTACGCCTGCGGTTTTGTTCAATCTCCTCATCCAAATCTGACCCAAACCTAAGCGCAATATCAGCCATGTTATTTTCCTACAAGCCCTAACTGCACGAATCCGGTGCCGTGAATACAATCTGTCCGGCACCAAAAGAAAGGAACCGCTCCCTTCGGCTGAACTACTGCAACCGTTAAGTGTCATAAGAGAAGCATTTCCGTTGTTTCCATGAAAAAAGACAGTTTTTCAAGAAGAAACAGTTGTTTTTCGAAAAACTATTTGGTAAATGGTAGCTTTTAAACCCGTGTCCATAGGGGACAACGGGTAAAATTAACCTTTTATGAGTAATAACAATTGGCTGGCACAAAGCTGGCTCAAGAGGAACGGCAACCCATGACTGAAAATGGAACACAACCCGCTATGGCAGCGGCAGAAAACAGCGGCGAAGACATCAGCTTTGCAGAGCTTTTTGAACAGGACGAAAACAATACGGTTATTAAAGTTGGTGAAGTAGCCATCGGCACCGTGGTCGATCTGGCCGGAGATGCCGTGCTGATCGATGTAGGCGATAAGGCTGAAAGTTATATTCAACTTTCAGAGTTTCGCCATGAAGATCCCGCCCGGGAGATTAAGATCGGTGACGAGTTTGAAGTTTTCATTGAAAAACGGAAAGAAGAGGGTGGCCTGCTGCTCTCCCGTGAAAAAGCCATAGCCATTAAAGTCTGGGAACAAATTGCCAAAATACAGGAAGAAGACGGCACCATTGAGGGCCGGATCGAGAGCAGAGTGAAAGGCGGCATGTCGGTTGATATCGGTGTCCCCGCATTCCTGCCCTACTCTCAGATTGATCTGCGGCCGGTGAAAGACCTTGACGCCCTGATCGGTCAGACGTTTGATTTTAAGATCCTTAAGTTCAACCGTAAGCGGAACAACGTTGTGGTTTCCCGTCGTGCCATTCTTGAAGAACAGCGGGCCAAGCTGCGTGAGCAGATGCGATCCACTCTGGAAGAGGGCCAGACCATTTGCGGTGCTATTACCAATATCACCGATTACGGCCTGTTCATTGACCTGGGCGGCATGGACGGCCTCTGTCATATTACCGACCTCTCCTGGGGCCGGGTTTCTCATCCCTCCAAGCTCTACACCGTTGGTGAAGAGATTGAGGTTAAGATTCTGAAATACGATAAGGACTCCGATCGGGTTTCCCTTGGTGTAAAACAGTTGAAAACCGATCCATGGGAACGGGTACCCGAGGAATATGCTGCAGGCTCACGGGTCGGCGGTAAGGTGGTTTCCATCACCGATTACGGCGTCTTTGTTGAACTCGAAGAGGGCGTCGAGGGACTTGTTCACATCTCAGAGATGAGTTGGTCCAAGAAACCCAAACATCCTTCCAAATTCGTTTCCGTAGGCGAGGAAATCGAGGTCCAGGTTCTCAAGGTAGAAGCAGAGACCAAGCGCATTTCTCTGGGCATGAAGCAGCTGCTGCCCAACCCGTGGGATGTGGTTGAGGAGACCTACCCCATCGGTGCGGTTATTGAAGGGAAGATTAAAAATATCACCGACTTCGGTGTCTTTATAGGTATAGAGGAAGGTATTGACGGCTTGATTCATGTCTCCGACCTTTCCTGGACCGAGCGCATCAAACATCCGTCGGAAAAATATTCCAAGGGTGAGACTATTCAGGCTGTGGTCTTGAAAATCGACAAGGAAAACGAGCGCTTTTCCCTGGGGGTCAAGCAGCTTGAGCCGGATCCATGGCAGGCCGCGGCAAATAATTATCCGATCGGAACCATGGTGGAAGGAAACATCACCAATGTGACCGATTTCGGTGTATTCGTCCAGCTGGAAGAGGGCATTGAAGGCCTTATCCATGTCTCTGAAATCAGCAAGGAAAAGGTCAAAACTCCGGTTGGAATGTTTACCGTCGGCGACACCTTGAAGGCGATGGTGATCAACGTCTCTGCCGATGAGCGGAAGATAGGCTTGTCCTTAAAGGCTCTTGAAGGTGGTGAGGATGACGGCAAGGCGGCTCCGACGGAAACCGCTGCCCAGAAGTCTCCGATCCAGAGCAGCGGTCCATCCACCTTCGGCGACCTGCTCAAGGCAGCCGCCAGCGATGGTGACGAAGAGGAAGAAAACAAGTAAATTACTCGTTTTCTCATCTGTTAAACTGTTAAAGGTATCTTCGTTTGAAGATACCTTTTTATATTCTCCCTGTTTGCAGCGGCGTTCATGGATGTGTTCCCCGCTGTAACAAATGGAATTAGGATGTAACCATGCTGAAGCGTGAACTTGTCAATGAGGTTGCCGAGAAACTTGACGATTATTATAAACAGGATGTTGCTCAAGCGGTTGATATCATACTTGCAGAAATATCACAGGCCCTGGTCGAGGATCGGCGGGTTGAGATCCGCGGGTTCGGAAGCTTCTCCGTCCGTACCCGTAAGCCGCGGACAACGAAAAATCCGAAAACCGGTAAAATGATGGATATTCCGGAGCGAAAAACACTCCATTTCACCATGAGTAAATCACTCAAGGACGTGCTGATAGAGGAGTAGCCCCGGTGGATACAGGTTGACGAAAGGTCGGTGCCGGATTTTGGATATCAGGCATCGGCCTTTTTTCTTTTTCCGGTCTGTATTGTGGCTTATCTCAAGCTGTGTTGGGAAAATTTTGAAGGGCTATAAAAATGGGGCTGTATCTCCTTGGCCCTCACGCAGGATTTCAGGCTGATCACTGAGAAGGGAGACAACTGTTGACGGATTCGGATACACCTCACCGCCGTCAAGAATCAGGTCAACCCTGTTTCCGAAAAGTTCTGCAACATCAAAACCATCGAGTACCAGCCCTTGGTGGCCTTCAGTAACTGCGCTGGTGTTGAGGACCGGATTACCGAGCTCTTCAATGATGGCCAGACAGGTGGGGTTATCCGGAACCCGGATACCTACGGTTTTCTGCTTGGTGAGCATGATTTTTGGCACCAGTTTGGTACCCGGCAGAACAAAAGTGTAGGGGCCCGGGAGATTTTTTCGCATCAGACGGTAGGCGGTATTGCTGACGTGGCTGTATTCGCTGATATTCTTCAGGCAGGAACACATGAAGGAAAACGGTTTGTGTTTGGGCCTGTTTTTAATCTGGTGCACCCTTTTTACCGCTTTTTGCTGAAAGATATCACAACCGATACCATACATAGTGTCAGTGGGGTAGGCAATCACACCGCCTTTTCTCAGCACCGCAACCGCCTGACTGATGAGACGGGGTTGCGGGTTAAATGGGTTTATCTCAACACGTTGTGCCATGGGCTTCTCTTCTGCTGAAAATCGTAGTTTTTTGCGTAAGCGTTCACCAGCACCCCCTCTTCGTTCGATCAGGCCTCCTCACATAGGCAAGCTATCGAAGTCTCCGCTTCGCTGCGCTTATCCGAAGTCTGCGCTTATCTGGTAAACGCTTACAAGTATGGGTTTATCAATCTTAGTTGCTATTTGGTGAACGGTTACGTTTTATGCTTGCAAAGCCGTTAATAAAGCAGGATAGTCTGAGAAAAGCCAGTGAAATTTCATCAGGATTTACCGGGAAATCTGTGGCCTCTTTTCGTGTTACCGGTTGTCCGGCCTGTACATGGATGTCCGGTCCGGGTGTTCCGAGTTTATTTTTTCAGGTGAACATGCTACATTATAGCTTAAGAATAATTACTAGTCAAATTCTCTAAGGAGAGCATATGTTTTCCCAGGATATACCCCCGGCCTATACCTTCGATGATGTCCTTCTGGTTCCCTCTGCTTCCGAGGTGCTTCCATCAGAGGTCTCACTCGCCACCCGTCTGACCAAATCTATTGCCTTGAATGCACCGTTGATTTCAGCGGCAATGGATACCGTGACCGAACATCGCACCGCTATTGCCATGGCCAGAGAAGGAGGAATCGGCATCATTCACAAGAACATGAGTATCGGCAGTCAGGCGCGGGAGGTTGAACGGGTCAAGAAATCCGAATCCGGCATGATCATTGATCCGGTCACCGTCACCGAGATCCAGAGTGTTGCCGAGGTCCAGGCCATCATGAGGAATTATAAGATTTCCGGGTTGCCTGTTTTACGAGGTGACAAGCTGGTTGGTATTGTCACCAACCGGGATCTGCGTTTTGTCTCCGATGACGACCTTCGTGTTAAAGATGTGATGACCAGTAAAAATCTGGTTACCGTTCGGGAGGGGATTGATCTTGAACACTGTAAAGCCCTTTTGCATGAACATCGCATTGAAAAGTTACTGGTGGTGGATGAAAGCGGTAACCTCAAGGGACTGATCACCATCAAAGATATCGAAAAAATAAAAAGATACCCGCTGTCAGCCAAGGACAGCGTTGGGCGATTGCTTGCTGGAGCGGCTATCGGTGTCGGTCAGGAGATGGCAGAGCGAACCGAGGCCCTCGTCAAGGCGAGAGTAGATGTGGTGGTTCTTGACTCCGCTCATGGTCACTCTGCCGGCATTATTAAGGCTGTGAGTGAGTTACGGTCAACTTTTCCCGATCTGGCTATTATTGCCGGGAATGTGGCCACCGCCGAGGGTACGGCAGCCCTGATCAAGGCCGGGGCTGATGCGGTTAAGGTCGGGGTCGGTCCCGGTTCCATCTGCACCACCCGTATCGTTGCCGGTGTCGGTGTACCGCAGCTGACCGCCTTGAAGAATTGTACCGAAGAGGGGAAAAGGACCGGAACCCCGATCATTGCCGATGGCGGTATAAAGTTTTCCGGTGATATCTGCAAGGCCATCGGTATCGGTGCCGACACGGTCATGATCGGTTCTCTCTTTGCCGGAACCGATGAAACTCCGGGTGAGAGTTTTCTGTATCAGGGCCGCAAGTACAAGGGCTACCGCGGCATGGGTTCCCTGGGCGCCATGAAAAAGGGTTCCAGCGACCGCTATTTTCAGAAAAAAGAAAGTGAGGCCTCCAAGCTGGTACCGGAAGGTATTGAAGGCAAGGTTCCCTATCGGGGGCCGATTTCTGAAATGATCTATCAGCTGCTTGGCGGCCTTCGTTCCGGTATGGGCTATACCGGGGCAGCCACCATTGAAGAACTCCATAAACGGGCCAGATTCGTCCGTATCTCACCGGCAGGACTGCGGGAATCCCATGTCCACGATGTTATCATCACCCGTGAGGCGCCCAACTACCGTACCGAAGGGCTGTAAATACCAGGGATTAAAGACCGGGGATTTGGGGTTTGTGCCAGCCCCTGTCTGTCCTCCTCTTATCCCTAACCCCTAATCCCTAACCTCTAATCTCTAATCCCTGAACTATCATGGCTACCCATAACGAAAAAATTATTATCCTTGATTTCGGTTCCCAGACCACCCAGCTCATAGCTCGGCGTATCCGCGAGCAGAAGGTCTATTCGGAAATTCATCCTTACACCCTTGATCTTGATACACTCAAGGCCATGCAGCCCTCCGGCATCGTGCTCTCCGGTGGTCCCGCCAGTGTCTATGACGAGGATGCACCCATTTCCGATCCCGGCATCTTTGAACTCGGGGTGCCGGTACTCGGTATCTGTTACGGGGCTCAGCTGATGATGCAGCAGCTGGGCGGCCGGGTGGAAAAGGCGGAGAAACGTGAGTTCGGCAAGGCTGAGCTCAATATTGAGTATACGGCCGGTCTCTTTGCCGGTATGGAAACCGCGCCCAGTCATTACCAGGTGTGGATGAGTCACGGCGACCGGATTGAGGAGCTGCCCCCGGGTTTTTCGGTGACCGCCAACAGTGCGCACTCTCCGTTTGCCGCCCTTCGCCATGAGGATAAACCCTTTGTCGCGGTCCAGTTCCATCCCGAGGTTGCCCATACCCTGATCGGTAACGATGTGCTGAGAAATTTCATCTTCGGACTCTGTGACTGTCATCCCATCTGGACCATGCACTCCTTTATTGATGCGACGGTGGCTGAAATAAAGAACCGGGTCGGCGAAGGCAAGGTGCTCTGTGCTCTTTCCGGCGGGGTGGATTCCTCGGTGACGGCTGCTTTGGTCCATAGGGCTATCGGTGACCAGTTGACCTGCATCTATGTCAACAACGGTCTGATGCGAACCGGGGAATCGGAAAGCGTACTCCGCTTCTTTCGTCAGAAGACGGATCTTCAGGTCATAGATATAGATGCGACCAGTTATTTTCTGGATGAACTTGCCGGGATTAAAGATCCCGAGAAGAAAAGGAAGCGGATCGGCTATGGTTTTATCAAGATCTTTGAAGAGGAAGCCAACAAACTGGGGAATGTAAAATTTCTGGCCCAGGGGACCCTGTATCCCGATGTTATTGAGTCGGTGGTCTTCCGGGGCAAGGCGCCGATTAAATCCCACCATAACGTCGGCGGCCTGCCCGAGCGCATGCAGCTTGAGCTGATTGAACCGCTCAGGGAGCTGTTTAAAGACGAGGTCCGTGAACTTGGCCTCGAGCTCGGCATGCCTGAAGAAGCCATCTTCCGGCAGCCCTTTCCCGGGCCCGGGCTCGGCATTCGGATCATGGGCGAGGTGACCGCGGAGCGGCTCAATATTCTCAGAAAGTCCGATGTGATTGTCCTGGAAGAGATGAAAACTTCGGGCTGGTACCGTAAAGTCTGGCAGTCCTTTGCCGTTCTGCTGCCGATCCAGACTGTCGGGGTCATGGGCGACGGCCGGACCTATGAGCATGTGATTGCGATCAGGTCGGTGGATAGCAGGGACGCCATGACCGCTGACTGGTCCCAGTTACCCTATGACCTCCTTGGCCGCATTTCGAGCCGGATTATCAATGAGGTTCGCGGGGTCAACCGGGTGGTCTACGATATTTCTTCCAAACCCCCGTCCACCATTGAGTGGGAATAAAATAGGGATCAGGGACGAGGAACGGGTTTTCCCCGCCTCCTGATCATTCGTTTCCGTCTCGGGAAAATCGTATGTTAAAGACCGGAATTTATGTAGACGCCGAAAATATCAAGATGAGCGGCGGCTACGGCATGCGCTATGACGTGCTGGTCGATCTGGCCAACAGCGGTCAATCCATCATGCTGCGGGCAAACTGCTATCTGGCTGAAGATCGGGAACGAACCAGAACCGATCCTGAACATCGGCAGAAGGTGTATTCGTATCACGATATTTTGCGCCAGTGCGGTTTTAAGCTCATAAAGAAATATGTCCGCCGCTACACGGACGAGGACGGCAACGTAACCACCAAGGCCAATGCCGACATGGACCTTGCCATCGACGCCCTGTTGCAGGCCCGTAATCTCGACCGGGTTGTCCTGCTGACCGGGGACGGTGATTTTATCCGGCTGGTCATAGCCCTGCAGAATATGGGCTGCCGGGTGGAGGTCATCGGTTTTCACAACGTGAGCCATGAGCTCCGGGAAACCGCTGATGCCTATCTCTCTGGTTTTCTCATTCCCGGTTTACTGCCCATTACCGGCAACGGATACCAGGGCGATGAACAGTGGCAGCGGGGAACGGTTGTCAACTTCAACCCCGACCGGGGCTTTGGGTTTTTCAGGTATTACACGATGACTGCCCATGGTATTGAAGCGGACAGCGTCTTTTTCCACCTGTCTAAATCCACTTTGGATAACGACCATTATTTCCAGGACAGCTTCCGTATTTTTGAGTTTCGAATCGTTGAAAATCCGGCAAATGATAACCGGCCCGAGGCCTGGGATATCCGCCTGATTCGTGAAAGTTGATGGACTCGTAAAAAGGCAAAAAAGCCATTTGCACTGCACGGAATTACAAGAAGTTATAACCTTTCCGCCGTTGGTTTCGTGGCTTCTCGGAGTCTCACGAGTTCGCTTACCTGAAGTCAACGCTTAGGGCTTGTAGGAAAATAACATGGCTGATATTGCGCTTAGGTTTGGGTCAGATTTGGATGAGGAGATTGAACAAAACCGCAGGCGTAGCAGGGCTACGTCGAGGATTTTGTGATTGAGCCTCATTCAAATCTGACCCGAAG
>JAJRQC010000140.1 GCA_024280455.1 Deltaproteobacteria bacterium
ACGGTTCTGTGAGGGGCTTGAGACCATCGGAGTCGGCAAGTTTAAGAGCGTTGAACGTAGTAGCCGCGTGCGGCGGGGCGTCAATAAAATCGGCTCTCAAGAACTTGTTGAACAATGATGGAATCGGTCTACTCGACCATTGTAGCTATTTTGCGATATTGTAAATATTTTCGATAGATTGACGGCTATGACCTTCAGGGGAAGAGGTACGGAGCTTCCAGGCTCCGTACCGTAAGAGAATCGTTTAGCCCTGGAGTAGCTGCAGTGCAAGCTGTGGGGTCTGGTTGGCCTGGGTGAGGATGGAAACACCGGCCTGCTGCAGAATGTTGGCCTTGGTCATTTCCGAGGTCTCCTGAGCAATGTCTGCATCTCGGATACGGGATCTGGCAGCGGTCAGGTTCTCGGCCACGTTCTGGAGGTTGGATATGGTGGATTCAAACCGGTTCTGCAGGGCACCGAGGTCACCACGCTGGGCGTCAATTTTTCCAAGAGCGGCGTCTACAATCTTTAGCGCGTCATTGGCTCCCTGGATGTCGCTGATATTAATGGCTGTTACTTCTTCCAAGGTTGCAATAGTACTTGTATTCGCCGTGCCATTAACGATGGAACCAGATGAGTCGGCAACACTTGAAGAAACCGTGTAGGAGTCCTGGGCGGAGAATTCTATGGTTCCGGCAACAACTGTTGAGTCGGCTCCACCCTGGGTCAGCGTTGCCGCTACGCCGTCTGCGCCGGTTACGTCGATAATTTCCGTACCAGCACCGCCGCTATGGTCAAAGTTACTGATGTGAATATCTTTACCCTCGGCCTGGATCAGGGTCAGGGTGCCGGCATTAACTGTGGCAGTGACGCCGGTGGTACCACTCTGGTCATTGATGACGGTGGCAAGTTCACTCAAGTCGGTAGGAGTGACTGAGGCGTGGACGGTGGCAGTGTTACCTCCGGAACCTACGGTCAGCGTGACGACTCCGGCTGGGTTGAGCCCGGAGAGGGTTGCTTCGGTGCGAGCGGTGGCTGTAACGCCGGTTTGTGAAGCGGTATCGGTAATCTGCGAAGCTATTTCCCAGGCTGTCGACCCTGTGGTGACTGAAATAGCCGGGTTAGTACTGCCTTTGGATCCAGTGATGGTTAATGTTTGGGCAGAAATAGTATTTGCTGCCGGCGGTGTGGCATTGGCGGCCACCGAGGAGCCGGTGCCCTGGTTTGCGGTTGTATTGAGTGCATCGATAAAATATCGACCAAGATCATCGGCTGCCATGGATTTTATAGACACTCCGATGGTTTCATTTGCATTGGGGCCAACCTGAAATTGCTGGGAAACAAAGGACCCGTCAAGGATATGCAGTCCATTGAAGGTGGTTGACTGAGCAATGCGGTTCATCTCTGTCTTGAGCTGATTTACTTCGGCCTGCAGTGCGGACCGGTCAGCTGCGGAGTTGGTGGCATTGGCCGCCTGAACAGCGAGTTCACGCATACGCTGCAGGATATTTGTACTTTCCTGCATGGCTCCCTCAGCGGTCTGGGCAAGGGATATACCGTCATTTGCATTACGGGATGCCTGGTTAAGGCCGCGGATCTGGGCGGTCATTCGGTCGGAAATTGCCAGTCCTGCGGCATCATCTTTAGCTGAGTTGATGCGTAGTCCTGAAGAAAGTCTTTCCATTGATCTGGAAAGGTCACCCTGGGAACGGGAAAGGTTTCTCTGGGCATTAAGTGAAGCAACGTTCGTATTGATCGTTAAAGCCATGGTAATCCTCCATGAATTTTATAGCACTGGTCGTCCGTGACTGACCAGTTGACTAACGATACAAACGTAACATCTCTCAAGTACTGCCCTTTTACTGTCTCTCAATTCACTCTTCGGACATTCAGCCCTGAGAGTTAAGTCTTTTTTGCTGGAAAAGTGGAAGGGGAGTGAGAATGAATGAAAAAAAGGCCGCTACTCTTTCGGAGCAGCGGCCTGAGTGGTAGGTGAGGGGGATTTATTTCTGGGGCTCAACCTTGGGCAGTGGTGTTTTGGTATCGTACTTGCCGTCTTCAAGAATACCCTGGAAGGCTGTATTTGTTTTTGGAGAATAGAGGATCGGACCTGCCAGGTTAAGAGTAATCTCTTTTTCTGTGGAAATGGAGACAATACTTAATACGAAATATTCTTCTTCCGGTCCTATCTGTAATGTTTTCCGTTCATTTTCATCCGCCCGTACCTGATAGTCGAGAAAGAAATTGGTGGGGTCGGTAACAACAAAGGCAAAATCTGGGTCGTCCACGCTCTGCATCCAGAAAAGGGGTCCTTCTTTTTTATTGGGCATGACTATAAAATCATGGAGTTTTTCAAGGCCGACAAGGCCTTCTGGAAAATGAATGACATTGGTCGGGTCATATTCCACCTCGCCAAAGCGGGTCATTATTTTTTTCATTTCTTCACCGTCCTGGTTGCTAAATTGGCGCTCAGTGCATCAAGATCATCAAGGTTCCAGTTTGTGGCCTCGACATTTTCCTGTTTGATCCGGTCATAGACTTCCTGCCGGTATATTTTTGTTTCCCTGGGGGCATCAATACCCACCCGGATACCACCACCCTTCATTTCAATGATTTTAACAGTGATATTATCACCGATGATAATTCCTTCACCGACTTTTCTGGTCAATACCAGCATGTTGTGCTCCGGTTAGATATTTCTCTTCTAGTATTTCTTAATAGTCAGTATTGTGCAAGCACGCTGAAAAGGCAAGGATTTTATGGATTTGGTCAGTTATGCTGAAATGAATGATGCCGTCCCAAGGTTGGATGGCATCATTGTTGTGAGGGGTTATATGTAATCAAGGATGGAGAGCTGTGAGACCTTGCCTGTTACGCTCAGAGCAGCCTGAAAGGCAGTTTCCTGCTGGATAATATTATTGAAAGCCTCAATCGCGTCGGCATCTTCATAGCGGGAAAGGATTTGTTTAAGATCAATGCGAACCGCCTCCTGGTGTGACATGGCTGTATCTACACGGGAGGCGCGATTTCCCAGTTGTGAGCGTAACCTTCTGTTTTGATCTGAAGCACCATCAAGGTCGGCAATACTTGTCTGCATGGCTGCCGGATCATTTGCACGAATGGCCTCTTCCGCCTGTGTCAGAACTGCAAATAAATCATACCTTCCCGGATCAACAGCATTGTTTGGTGGCGGGGTCGGGTTCCAGTTTGAAGTGCCGGAAAAGAGGTCATTGCCGGTCAGGTTAACCTGTAATTTTTCGCCGGGGGTTATTTCCAGCAGGGTCGGGTTGTCGTCACCCTGGTAAATATACGGCCAGGTCGTGTGATCGGTTGTATCATACAGCAATGGATCGTAGGTCGGGTTTTCGACAAAGGGTATCGTGGACTCCTAGTATCCGCTGAACAGGTATTTCCCGTCAACCTTTCCATTTGCGGCATCAAGGAGTTCTTTGCGAAGATTGACAATCTCATCGGCAAGAACTGAACGGTCTTCATTGTTTAAAGAGCCATTCACTGCATTGAGTGAAATTTCCTTGACCCGTTGCATGATATTCTCAACATGTTCCAGGTGCCCATCCGTTGCCTGCATTTTGTCAAGGGACTGGCCCATGGTTTCCATGTAGCGGTCAACATTGGAGAGTTGTTTCCTGGTGTTTAGAATCGGGCGGATTGATGCAGGATCATCGGAGGGTTTGTTGACTTTCTTTCCGGTTGCACCAATTTTGCGGAGCTCTTCAAGCTGCAATGTCAGGTCATTGAGCCGGGAGCCCAGCATTCTATATGTTGTACCTTGAGTTGCTTTCATGGAGTTACCTCTTCAGCTGCAGCAGTGAGTTCATCATCTCGTCAATGGTGGCAAGAAATTTTGCCGATGATTCAAAGCCTCGCTGGTATTGAATGAGATCAATCATCTCTTCTTCAAGTGAAACCCCGGAAAACCCGTCGCGCAGGTTATGGAGTTGAATGGTGGCGTCTTCGGCACCCTTTAAAGCCAGTTGATTTCGACTGGATTCAATACCGACCGTTGAAACGATTTTAGCAAAAAAGTTCTCAAAGGTATCAGTTCCGCCGACCAGGTACGTGGTTTCAAGAGCGGCAATGGTTAAGGCATTTTCATTGTCCCCGGGAGCCGCAGTATTTTGACCGGCAGCAGCAAGATAACGAGAGTCGGGCAGGGCAACGTTTATATGTCTGCTTGGAGGCGTACCGGGCGGCAGGGCGGTCAAGTCATCAAAGAAGATCTGGCCGGTTGCAGGCAGGCCGGTGGCAGGATCCGTGTACCAGCCGTTGACATGCTCGGTATTGACGGCATCTGTCAGGCCCACCGCCAGGGTGTCGAGATCAGTGCGCAGGCCGGCAATGAAATCGTCCCTGATTTCAAATAGTCCCTTGAATTCACCGCCCAGCTCGCGGGGGGCAACGTCTTTGGTCACGCCGCCGATTGTGATCTGCAGATTAACATCTGAACCGCTGGTCACCGTGCTCAGGGTCATGGCCTGGTTACCCTGAACCACCGGAGTCCCGCCGGGAAGTTGAACTGCCAGCATACCACGGTTGTCGGTATAGGTCTGGACGCCAAGACTCTTGGAGAGATCTTCTACCAGCAGGTCCCGTTGGTCACGGGCGGCATTAGCCGATTGACCGGATATCTCAACCTGGTAGATGCGGTCATTGAGTTTGGCGACTTCGGCTATTTTTTCGTTTAAATTATCAATGTTTGAAACAATTTTATTGTTGATATTGTTGCGAATATTTTCCAGCTCATCATAGGAGGTCCGAAAGGCATCGCCCATGAGCTGGCCGCGCTGGAGAACCATGTCACGTTCGACCCGTCCACTGGGGTTGGTTGTCAGTTGCTGCCAGGCGTCAAAGAACTTGTCGATCTCGGTTGCCAGATTGTCCCCGGACACGTTGAACACCCGTTCAAGCTCGGCCAGCGGAGTGGATTTCCCACTCTCCTCGCCAAGGGCGATGGATTTATCCTGGAGTTGACGGTTGATAAAAACATCGTAATCACGGGAGACATCGGAGACCGTAACCCCGTTGCCGACGAAGAAATCACCGAAGTTGACCGCCGGGATCTGGGACAGTTCAGCCCGTTGCCTGGAATAGCCGGGAGTATTGACGTTGGCAATGTTGTTGCCGACAATTTCGATGGATTTCTGGTTGGTAATCAGGCTTGTTTTGCCTGCGTTTAAAGCTGTGAGAAGTCCGCCCATAAAAAGTACCTAAAGGATTCAGATCCCGGGTTTGAGTTTGCTGATTTTTTCCATGCGGTGTTTGGCAAAAGCGAAGTGTGAAAAGAATCGGTCTGTTCCCGCTTCGCATGCCTGACTGAATTACTTGTCTGTACCTGAGCCATCCGTGGTTCGCAAAACACCCTGAGTGTCGCGTCAACGCTGCTCCGACGCATATTGCTTGTTCTTTTCCGCGCCAAGCAGTTCCCGGCTTTAGTTACATAGTTCAACTATGCGCACAAAGCCGGGGGCAGCTTGGCACAAAAAACTACAGCGCAATATTACGTCGTTTCAACATTGACGCGACCCTGAGCAGGTTTTTTCCTGTACAAAGTACTTATCGGTAAAGAAGGAAAAAAAATTTAGAGGGAAAGAAAAAAGAGTGGGGAGGGGGGGAAGGGGGAACTTGCAAACTGCAGCTGTTGGACGATCAAATTCTTCCGGAGAGTAACCTGCCGTTAATGCAATTATTTGTTGTTGTTCCATGCTGGCCGTAGGTCGTGGGCACGCTTTTTTTGCCAAAGAACTCCATGGTATCCTGGATCCAGTTCAAGGTTGCCTTGAACAGATAGGCGTTGCGAATGTTTTCCTGCTGTATTTTGCGGACAAGAGTACGGTCGTCCGGATGGAGATGCTCTACTTTTCCAAGCACCTGTAGTAATGCTTCTTTCTGCTGCATATCCTCGGACATAGCTTGAATGTCAAGCTCTTTGGCATGCTCACGTTCCAGCAGAATAACATCGTGTAACTGCTGGAGAAGGTCGTGTACGGCTTCTCTTGTCATGCTTATCCTTCCTCAACCAGGAACTTGAGCAGGCTGGATGCAACTTTATTCAGATCGGGCTCGTAAGAACCGTTGGCAACCTGTTCCTTCAGCGCCTGAACCCTGGCGGCGCGGTCTGTATCTTCTACCGCTCCTGCTGCCTGCATTCCATGTGCCCCCTGCAATGCGGAGGAAAAGGATGCTCCATCTGTCCCCTCTGCTTTACCGGATTTTTGTACGTCACCGGGACGAGTTGTCTTGTTTATTCCCCCGATCTGACCAAATCCACGTACTCCGAAAAATTCGACTGTCATGACGACCACCTTGTTGTGTGAAAAATCAAGCTGCAGCCTGGGCTTCTGCGACCCATTTATCCAGCTTTTCCATTACTGCATCGTAGGTGTCATAGGAAATATCAGGCAGCGTTCCGCCAAAGGCGTCAAGCGCTTCCTGAAATCCTTTGTCCACACCTTCTTTAATAGCATCGATCCGGGATGGATCACCTCCTGCAATGCCGATGGCAAACTGGAAAATCCTGTCCGACGTCTGTTTTACACCAAAGTATCCGTCGTCGGCAACAAGAGATTTTGCCTCATCGGGTGTGAGGGTGGCAATATCAATCTCGTTGTTGTCTCCAATGACTATCTTAGTGTCTATGCCTTGTTCTTTCAGCAGGTTGGCCACCAGGCTCTGCAGCATGGCGTATTTTCCACCCTCGTCTGCAGTCAAGGTCTTTGAGCTGGAATAGGTGAGGGCTACTGTGGACTCTCCCTGAAGGGTTATCCTGTCCATAGAGGTGGACATCTTGCCGTTTTCAGCCTTGGAGGAAACTGTTACAGCTTCAGATCCGTAACGTTTATGGGCATATAGTGATTTTGCCGTTTGTTGACTGTGGCTGATGTTTTCTAGCATTTTCCGGCCTCCCTGCTGGATTTGCGGGGCATCCTTGCGCCGCATTCCCGGAAAGTATTCTTCCGGTTATCTTGATTATCGACAGGGGGATGGAAAAACTTTACATTTTTTTATTTTTTTTCAGAACCTGTCAGATATTTTTCCATCTGACGGTACATCTGGTCGGCAAGGCCGATACTCTGGCGTCGGGCCATTTCGTTCGATATTTCCAGGTCAAGCATATCCTGATAGATTTCATGGGCAGTATCTTTTTTTTCAAAAAAACCGCCATCGGGAATGGTTTTACGCATGGCCTTGAACATGGACTGAATAAAAATACCTTCAAATTGTTGACAGGATCGTTTCAGGGATTTGGCATCTCGGTCTGACATTTTTTTGCTTGCCGTTGAGGTGGCTTCCTGAATAGAAGGGGATGGTATTTTTTGGATGGGATGCATGGCATTATAGGGGGTTAGGTTAGTAGTGTCTTGGTATATGTTTCCGTGTTTTTTTGGGCAGTAAATGAATTGTTTGTTGTCAAGGCGATAGGTTGTTTAGGCTGAAGGCTGTCAGGGCGACCATTTAATAAACCTGCTAAAGGGCAACCCTGACAGCCTACAGCCTATTCAGCTGTATTCCGGGTTAGGAAATCATGCTTTCTTTACCTGATGATTATATGATCAGCAGTTCCGCATGGAGGGCACCGGCGGCCTTAATCGCCTGGAATATAGCGATAAGGTCCCTGGGGGTGGCCCCTATGGCGTTGAGCGCCCTGGCAATTTCACCAATACTGACCCCCATCTCCAGGACCACAAGGTTGCCCTCTTCTTCAATAACGTCAATGTTTGTCTCAGGGGCAACAATGGTTTCGCCGGCAGCCAGTGGATTGGGTTGGGAGACCATCATGGTTTCAGAAATTATCAGGTTCAGGTTGCCGTGGGAGATGGCAACGGTTGCAATCCTGACATTCTGGCCCATGACAATGGTGCCGGTTCGTTCGTTGACAACGATTCGGGCAGGGGTTGCCGGTTCAATCTCAATATTTTCCAGATCTGCTACAAAACCGACCACATTTCCTCGGTAATCAAGCGGCATGAGAACCTTGACCGTTCCGCTGTCCGGAGAGTGAGCAGTGTTGGCACCGAACTGGCTGTTTATTGCCTCGGTCATCCGGGCGGCGGTGGTGAAATCCGCAATGTTGAGTTCAAAGAGCAGGTCACCGCTGGGGGGAAGCTGCCAGCCCACCGTGCGCTCTACAATCGCCCCGTTTGCCAGTCGGCCTGCGGTTGGAAAATTTTTCTGCACTTTTGCCGCCTTACCTCCAAATGAGATAGCTCCGACCGCAAGCGCTCCCTGGGCTACGGCGTACGTTTTTCCGTCCGAACCTTTCAGCGGGGTCATCAACAGGGTACCGCCGGAGAGACTGGTTGCATCTCCCATGGTTGAAACAAGGACATCAATTCTCGAGCCTGGTCTGGCAAAAGGCGGCAGGTCGGCAGTGACCATGACCGCTGCAACATTGTCGGTTTTCATCCGGTTAAAGACATCCGGGGTAATAGACATCCCCAATCGCTGCACCAGATTAATCAGTGCCTGCCGGGTAAAAACGGATTTTTTAATATCGTCACCGGTTCCGTTAAGGCCCATGACAAGCCCGTAGCCGAGCAGTTGGTTGTCACGAACGCCCTCAATGGAGGCAAGGTCCTTTATCCGTGCCGCCTGCAGGGATGGAACATAATTAAGCAGCAGAATACAGGTGAAGATGGCTGAGAAGAGAACGTGTAATTTTTTCATGGCAAGCATCGTCAAATATCTATAAACCAGCATGGCTGGACCAGGTAAGCGGAACGAAGTGCAGACTCCGGGTTTTACAGGTCACAGCCACAACCAAGGATGAAAATAGCCCGGATCGACATCACTTCGTGGGCGATTTTCGGATAAACCGCCATGCTTTTCCGGCACAACAAACCATGAAAATCAATTAGTTACGTTCATAACATCGCGTAATTCGATTTTCAGATAAACCTGTTTAGTTATATTTACCTAATCCCTGATCCCCGAACCCTGTTCTTAAAACGGCCAGACCCGATCAACGATACGCCCAAGCCAGCCGGGCCGCTGTTTGTCGGAAATGATGCCTTTCCCGGTATAGGCGATCTGGGCGTTGAGGATTTTGCTTGAATCAACTTCATTGGCAGCACTGACATCATAGGGACGTATAATGCCGGTCAGGTAGATGATTTGATTTTCATTGTTAACCACCACTGATTTTCCACCCCGGATTTTCATGTTGCCATTAGGGTATACCTTGACAACTTGAGTTGTCAGGGTTGCCAGCAGATCCTCTTTGCGGGTAGTCTTGCCTGATCCTTTGAAAGTATTTTGTATATTTGCTTCAATTAAGTTGGAAGGATCCAGATTGGGATTATTTACAACCACTGTTTTTTCCAATCCGAAAAAACTGGGAAAGCCGGCCTTGATACCGCTGTCTCTGCCTGTTTCTGTGCTGGCCTCTTTACTGGCACTGGCCTTTTCAAGAATAATGACCGTAACGATATCACCTACATTTTGAGCCCTGAGGTCGGCAATCCAGTTACTCTCATCACCAGTCCAGATCGCACCGGCCGACATCGGTCCTGTATGCTTTACAACAGGTGGCTCCAGTGGTTCTGGAACCTGCATGACTTCAGTGTTTGGATTTGCGCAGCCGCCAACCAGCAGGAAAACGCAGGCGGCAAAAAGAGTGAGCCGGTTTTGATGAAATATAATTGACTGTGATTTGGACAGTTGTGTCATCTTAAAACTCCACGGAAACGATACCCGCTGAATCCACCTTGCAGTAGATCAACTTACTGGAATTGATATTTTTGACCCGAATAAACTGACCGGGTCGGCCATCCATAATTGCAATGCCGTTGGTGGATACCTGTAATGATCCTCTACTGGCAACAATCTTTACCGGCTCTCCTTTTTTAATCACAGGTGGCAGTTCCACGTTACGGTTGTCAATGGTTTTACCCGCCCGGATGGTTCGTTTTACCTGCATACCGACAACATGGTCGATTGCCTTAAACGGTTTGTCAAGCTTGCTGATATCACGTCTGGCGATATTGAGCTGATCAGCCGTGATGATGCTGCCTTTTCGCATATTCATTTCAGCAACAACAACCTCTGCCATGGCTTCAAGTTTTCCGCGAACCGTACAATTCTTCACGGTTTTGCCGTCAACTTGAAAAATGATCGAAAAACTTGAACTCCCGAGGATGCCTGGTTTCGAGGGAGTAACGGTGTATTTGAGATCTCCGGTCGGCAGGACGATTTTTTCCGGTGCTCGAACCGAGGTAAAACGAAGCTCGACCTTCGGGAGATTGCCCAGGTTTTGCTGAAGGAAATCTGCGATTATCTGTTTGATCCCCTCTCTGTTGATTTCAATACCCTGTCGTCTGACCGTGATATTCTTTGAACCGCTCCATTTAATTGTATCCGAACCTGATATGTGCTGCAGAGAAGCAATAAGCGAGGCTGATTGAATAACCTTGCTTTCACCGGGGGCAGGAGCATAGGTCACCCGGCGTCCGGCCCACTGCTCCGCTTCAGTACTTTCAGGAGTAATGGAGGCGATATCCCCAAGGAAGATAAACTTTTTGGTGACCAGGGCTTGTTCTTTCAACTGGATATCCAGACCGAGCGCCGGTGAGGCAATGAAGAGCGTGAGGAAAAAAATGCACCATGTTGTTTTTTGATTATGCATCCTGGGTGCCCTTATCCTTCAAAATAGTTGGAACTGTATTCATCCCTAATCCCTGATTACACCATGTTCACTACGGTCTGCATCATCTCATCGGAGGTGGACACGGCCTTGGAGTTGATTTCAAAGGCACGTTGAGTGGTGATCATCTGGGCCACTTCGTTCACCATATTGACATTGGAATTTTCCAGATACCCCTGGAGCAACGTGCCGTAACCATCTGTTCCGGGAGTGCCGATTGTCGGAGTGCCCGATGACTCCGTTTCCCTGAATAAGTTACGGCCGATGGACAGCAGTCCTGAATCGTTGATAAAGGTGGCGATGTCGAGGTTGCCGAGTTCCGTGGAGACCGTATCGTCGCCAAGAATCGCACTGACGATACCGGTATCACTGATGGTGACGTGGCGTGCATTATCGGGAACGGTTATGGCTGGAATAATAGGGTACCCTTCCGTGGTCACCAACTGGCCGTTTCCGTCCATATTGAAGTTACCTGCCCTGGTGTAGGCATCGTTGCCGTTGGGGAGTTCCACCTGGAAGAAACCATCGCCCTCAATGGCAACATCGAGTTCATTGGTTGTCTGGATCAGGTCACCCTCGGAAAAAATCTTGGTTACAGCAGCAGGGGTTACCCCCAGTCCCACTGAAATACCCGAGGGAGACTGGGTGCCGTTATCGGAGGTGGGAGCACCCGGGACTTCAATATACTGGTAGATCAGTTCTTGAAAGGAGGTCTGGCTTTTTTTGTAACCGGTGGTTGACACATTGGCCAGGTTGTTGGCGATTACGTCCATGCTCAAACTTTGAGCGCTCATTCCGGTTGTAGCAGTATATAATGCTCTCACTGTCATCTCCTTATCAGGGGAATTGTTGATTTTTTTTAACCGACCGTGCCGAGTTCGCTCTGCTTTTCGCCAAGCTTGGAGTAACTTTTCTGCACTTTCAAGAAGGCTTCAAATTTGCGTTGGGTGTCTATCATCATGACCATTTCCTCAACCATGTTTACATTTGAACCTTCCAGGCTTTTCTGAATGACTGGCGAATCGTAGGTCGGCTTAGAGGCGACACCCGGTTCAAGTCTGAGCAGGCCGTCACCGGCCTTTGTCAGTTGTTCAGGATCCGTGACTGAAAAGACCTGTATTCGTGCACCACTGGGGGGGGTGTCCAGGGTAATGTAGCCGGATTCATCTATGGAAATATGTTTTCCTGTGGCATCGATGAGTTGAACCGGGTTGTCTGATTCGTTGAGGACGTTAAACCCTTGAGCGGTTTTCAGCATGCCGTCGGGGTCGGTAAAAAAGTTCCCGTTACGGGTATAGAGGATCTCATTGTCGCGGCGGACCTTGAAAAAACCTTTGCCGGAGATGGCAACATCAAGAGGCCGACCTGTCTCCATGAGCGGCCCCTGACTAAAATCTATACCGATTTTTCGTATGCGGTTATAGTTGATTCCTCCGGTCTTGGAGACCTGTTGACTTCCCCGCAGCATTGCCTCGAAACTGATACGATTCTTTTTGAATCCCGAAGAGTTTACATTGGCCAGGTTGTTGGCAATATTTGCCATGGCCTGTTCTCTGGAAACGGCTCCGCTCAGTGCGCTGTATTTTCCTGAAACCATATTGTATTCAATTTCTTGTTTTTTTTTATTGTCCGGATCTTGAAGAGGACAGGCAAATAAAACCACCTTATTCTGTTTCGGTATTTTTCAGTAATTTCTTAAATGGATTGTTCGGCTTGTTACTTAATCTCGCCTCTGAGGTCGTACTTTAATCCCGACATCCGGTCAGCCCGCAGAGCCGGACAAGTTGCGAGGCTTCCGTTGTTGAAATATCGAGTATTTCGGCTATCTCTTCCGCATTCATCCCCTTGGCGACCAGGCTTGAGAAAAAAGTATATTTTTCCGGAGGCCCTCCCCGTGTTCCCGACTGCAGTTCTATCCGTGTCTTCTGGAGCCTGGTAGTCATAGCCGCCTGGGACAGTGATGTTGCAAACAGGGCAGACTTCTCAGTGGTAAAATTGTCATCGAGCGCTGCTTGAACTTTTTCTCGTAAGGTACGAATTTTTTGTTGCTCTCTGGTTCTTTTTTTCTGCAGCAGGAGAGCGGTTAAGCAACAGGCAAGAAGAACAAAAGAGATGGCGTAAAATTGTGTATTCATAACTGTTTCGTTTCGTCAATATTGTTCATCGTTATCATAGAGGTCTGCATTAATGAGCTTGACCCGCAGTTTGGTCAGTGCTTGACTGTGGAGTTGAGAAATCCTGCCCTCGGTGACTCCGATAACCTCTGAAATTTCTTTTTGGGTCAGCTCTTCATAATAGTACAGGGCGATAACCAGCCGTTCCTTTTCGGAGAGCTCTTCCAGGATGTCGGCTACTATATAGGTAATTTCCTGGGATTCAATCATGTCCAGCGGCGTCGGTCCATCTACATCCTGAAGGCTGTCAAGAAAGCTTCTGCCTTCACCGGTATGATCCAGGGTTTCATGCAGGCTGACGCAGCCGAGATGGGAAACCTTGCCCAAAAGGTCATGGTATTCGTCAAGCGACATATCCATGGCCTCCGCCATCTCATTTTCATCAGGTGAATGTCCGAGCTTACGTTCAAGTTTGAGCATAGTCTGGGTCAGATTCCGATTTTTTTCCCTTAGCGATCTGGAAAACCAGTCAAGTTTACGCATTTCGTCATAAATAGCGCCTCGTATACGATATTCGGCAAAGGTCTTGAATTTTGTTCCTTTGGTTAGGTCATATTTTTTTGTGGCATCAACTAAGCCGACCATGGCCGCACTGGTCATGTCATCCCTGGTCATAAACGAAGGCACCTGGGGTATCATACGCTGCACCACTAGATTCACCAGGGACATGTTTTCCCTGATCAACTGTGAGCGATCGTCGAGTGGGGGTACAGGCGGGTAGACCATTTTCAGGTTTCAGGTTTCAGGTTTCAGGTGTCGATTCAGGCCGTTGATACTTCGGTGACTATCTTTGCTTATCCCTTGTTGCCGAAGTCCAGCAGTCGTTTCCAGAAAAACTGGATGGAGCCTTTGGCCTGTAAGGACTGAGGCTCCTGCAGAAAGTTTCGGGCAAGAGCTTCAAAGGCTGAACTGGTTTTTGATTCCGGGAAAAGCTGGACCAGAACCTGTTGTTTTCTGATCGCCTCAACCATCTGTTTATCTTTTGGAATCGAGCCCATGTAGTCAATGGATATATCCAGGTATCTGTTGGCAACCATGGTCAGTTTTCGATAAACGTCTAAGGCCTCTTCTTCATTTTTGATGAAGTTGACGATCAGGTTGAAGTGTTTTTCATGGTACTGGTTGGAGAGTAACTTCATCAGGGCGTAGGCATCGGTAATTGCAGTCGGTTCCGGAGTGGTGACCACCAGGATTTCCTGGGCTGCGGTATTGAAATAGGTCACGTTTTCCGAGATGCCGGCCTCGGTATCGATAAGGACGAAGTCAAAGTCGTTATGCATGTAATCCAGGGCATCGAGTAAAAGGAGTTTTTGTTGTGAATCGAGCCGGGTAAATCGTTGAACCCCGGAGCCGGCAGGCAGGATTTTTATGCCGAGCGGACCTTCGACCAGAATGGACTGCAGGTCGCTGTCCCCGGCAAAGAAGTGGTTGAGATTAAGACTCGGTGCCAGCCCGAAAACCACGTCGATATTGGCCAGGCCAAGGTCGGCATCCAGAACCAGAACTCTTTTGCCCAGCTTAGCCAGCAGGACGGCAGTGTTGGCAACCACTGCAGTCTTGCCGACTCCGCCCTTGCCACTGGTTATGGAAAACACCCTGGTTGTGGATTGTGTTCTTTTCTCGCCCATGTTCGGATTTTTTTTCATTGCCCTCAGGGTTCCGGCCTGATCCATGGGGCGAACCTCTTGCTCAACCATTGTTGAAATCCCTGTGGTTGTTTAGAATAAGCTCTGCAATTGTTCTTGGATCGGGTGCGATAATGTCCTCAGGTACCCGTTGTCCATTGGTAAGGTAGGCTATAGGAGCATTGTATTTATAATGAATGTTCAGGAGTACCCCAAGCGAGCTGCACTCATCAACTTTGCTGAAGATTAAGTGACTGATCGGCAGACAGGAAAAACGGCTGATAACCATTTCAAGTTCTTCTTCCCGGCTGGTTGCCGACAGGAGCAGGTGATTTTCCAGGCCGAATTCAGGTCCGAGAAATGTGGCCATCTCCTCGATTTCCAGAGTATTGCCAGGGCTGCGGCCGGCAGTATCAATCAAGATCAGGTCACAGTCACTGTGTCTGGCAAGAGCAAGTTCGAAGTCGCGGGGTTTAATAACAACCTCAACCGGCAGGTTCATGATTTCGCCGTACACTTTGAGCTGTTCAACTGCAGCGATACGGTAGGTGTCAATGGTTATGAGGGCCACCTTGCCGCGGAATGTGTTGAGATAGCCGGCGGCAAGCTTGGCAATAGTGGTAGTTTTACCGACCCCGGTCGGCCCGACCAGGCAGATGCGTTTCTGTCGTTCCGGGCGGGCGGCAAGAGGGTTGGAGACGGTAAAGAGTTTGGCGATGGCATCGGTCAGGACGGAGTTCAGATCGATCTCCCCGGGTGTTACATGTACACCGGATGAATCCCGGGTAAAACGGGAAACGAGCTCGGCCACCTGTTGATTGATTCCCCGGCTGCGCAGAAGCTGCACCACGGGATCGGTCGGATTGCTCTCCGTTCTGTTGATATATTCCGGTTCAACGTAGGGTCTACTGACCCGGTCCGTATCCAGGCTGCCTATTCGCCGGGATAATCCATTTATGATATTGCGCAGTTCACTGATTTCATCGGAAAGTACGCGCGATTCCGGCTCGTTTTTACCTCTGCGGGGCAGCGATCGCGGTTCAACCTGTGCTTGACGGTTGGGTGGTTTCTGATTCCACAGTTCCTGGTAGGTGATATCTTCCCGTTGTACCGGCTGTTCAACTCTTTCAGCTTGTCTGGGATATGTTGATGGTGAATTCACTTTTTCGTCCTCCCAGGCAGAGTCTATGGCTGCGGTAATCTCAAGGATGGGTTTCCCGAGAACACCGAGTCTGCCGTTGCGCAGAGTTCTGGTTGACAGGATTAAGGCATCGGGGCCCAGGGCCTCTTTCACCTTTTTCAGACCGCTGTTCATGTCACTGGCTTCAAAGACCTTAACTTGCATCGATGGTTACCGTCCCGATGGATTTAATTTTCATATTGGCTGCAATTTCATTATGCGAGAGTACGGCCAGGCTGGGGAAATACCGTTCTGTCAATTTGCGTACATGTGGGCGTATCTGAGGAATGACAAGCAGTACGGGTTGCTGTCCTCCGCTGAAATTTGAAACCAGAGTACTTAAGCTGTCCAGAATTTTCTGGGCAACTTGAGGATCCAGGGCCAGGAAGTTTCCGTGCTCACGGTGCTGGATTGAGTTTTGTATAGTCTCTTCTATGGCTGGATCCATGGTCACAACTGAAATAGTACCGTCGGCCTGGACATGGGCGGTAGAAATGGAGCGTGAAAGTGCGTGTCGGACATATTCCGTCAGCACATCGGTATCTTGAGTCATGGGGGCATAATCGGCCATGGTCTCAAGAATGGTCCGTAAATCGCGGATTGAGACCCCTTCACCCAATAGGTTCTGCAGGACACGCATGATGTTGCCCAGGTTTAAAACGTTGGGCACCAGTTCTTCAACCAGTTTAGGATATGTTCGGGCAAGATTGTCGATCAGATTCTGGGTCTCCTGACGGCCGAGGAGTTCATGGGCATGTTGCTTGATGATTTCACTGATGTGGGTGGCCATGACCGTGGTACAGTCGACAACGGTATAGCCTGCTATCTGCGCCTGTTCCCGTCGATCCTCGGTGATCCAGATGGCGGGTAGTCCAAAAGCAGGTTCCTCGGTGGGGATGCCCTTGATGGTTTCCGTGACTGTGCCGGGATCCATGGCCATGTAGTAGCCGGGCATCATTTCCGCGGTTGCAATCTGCACACCCTTGAGACTTATCGTATACTGGTTGGGACTCAGTTGCAGATTATCTTTAATATGTACCGGTGGAACGATGAAACCGCTGCTTAAGGCAAACTGTTTACGGATGGACTGGATACGGGTGAGCAGCTCGCCGTCCTGGGCCGCATCAACAAATGGAATCAGGCCGTAGCCGACTTCAAGCTCAATAAGATCGACATTGAGCATCTGTTCGTAATCTTCATCGCCTTTTTCAACCGGTTCCGGTCGTTCAATCAACGTTTCCGCAGCTTTCATCTTTTCTGCCTTGTCAAGCCGGTAGGCGACAACGGAAAGCGCAACGGACAGGGTGAGGAAGGGAAGGAAGGGCATGCCGGGAATCAGGGCAAAGAGGAGCAGGATTCCGGCAACCGTCCATAGAGCTGTTGAATAGCGAATAAATTGTTTTTTCAGCGCTTCGCCGAAATTTTCCTTACCGGCGGAACGGGTGACCAGCATACCTGCTGCGGTGGAGATGATAAGAGCCGGCACCTGGCCGACAAGACCGTCGCCGATAGTGAGGATGGTATAATTCTGAGCGGCCTCGGCCATAGGCATGCCTTTCTGCATGACCCCGATAATGAATCCGGCCCCGATATTGATCAGGGTGATAATGATACCTGCAATGGCATCGCCCCTGACAAATTTTGAGGCACCGTCCATGGCCCCGTGGAAGGTGGCTTCATCGGAGATTGCATCTCGACGGCTGCGGGCCTCAGCCTCATCAATAAGGCCGGCATTGAGATCGGCATCAATAGCCATCTGTTTGCCCGGCATGGCATCGAGGGCAAAACGGGCGGCAACTTCGGCTATGCGCCCAGCACCCTTTGTAATAACAATAAAGTTGATAATGACCAGAATAATAAATATCACCAGACCAACCACAAACGAACCACCAACTACAAACTGGCCAAAGGCCTCGATGACGGAACCGGCTGCATTCATTCCCTCATTTCCATGCAGGAGAATCAGCCGGGTGGAGGCAACGTTTAAGGACAACCTGAACAGCGTAGTGGCCAGCAGCAGTGAGGGGAAGATGGAAAATTCAACGGCCTTATCCGTGTACAGGCTGATTATTAAAATTAATATAGCCAGAGTGATATTAAATGACAGGCAGAGGTCCAGTACCATGGGCGGCAGAGGAATTATCATCAGCATCAGTATGCCGACAATTCCCATTGATGCCCATATGTCACTGCGCCTGACCAGTTCCTTGATTTGGAACTGGCCAAACAGTGTCTGTGTTCGGGTAGTCTCCATGCAGTTTTAGTATGTCAGGGTTTGGGTTGGGTATCTTTGAGTGAATAAATGTAGGCAAGTATTTCAGCAACGGCTTTAAACAGTTCATCCGGTATGGTCTGGCCTATTTCAACCTTTGAATGCAATAATCTTGCCACGGGTGGATTTTCAACCAGAGGAATATTGTTTTCCCGGGCGATTTTCCGGATTTTTGCCGCAACCAGTTCCTGACCTTTTGCCAGAACAACAGGGGCATCCATGGCGTTGTTGTCATACTTGATGGCAATGGCCAGCCGGGTCGGGTTGGTGATGACAACATCGGCTTCCGGGACCGCGGCCATCATTCTGCGGCGGGCCATTTGCTGCTGGATGGAACGGATTTTTGACTTGATATGCGGGTCACCCTCGGTATCCTTATGTTCCTCTTTTTGTTCCTGTTTGGTCATCTTCATTTTTTCTTCCATCTCCCAGCGTACAAAACCATAGTCGAGAGCGGCCAGAAAGATCATGATGCCTGAAACCTTGGCCATGATCAGGGTTGCCGTTCTGCCAAGGAAGTGGAGTATCTGCTCCATGGTCATGTCGGTCAGGACAAGGGCATTATCGAATTCCCCCTGGATCGTGCGGAAAGCAATCCATCCAATCAGTATAACTTTGAGTAAGGACTTGATGATTTCAACGAACGATTTTTTGGAGACAAACTTGGCCATCCCTTTGATGGGGTCGAGCTTGTTCAAGTCTGGAGTCAGGGGTTGAGTGGTAAAGAGCCAGCCGATCTGCATAATGGTTGCAAGAAATCCTGTTACCATGGCAACAGCAAAGAGAGGGAGCATGATGACGGCCAGGCCTTTAAATAAAAACAAGACAAGCTGCATCAGAGCAGGTGGGGTAACTGGATATTCACAGCTGCTGGCCCAGACTGAAGAGACAAGTTCAGTCAGATCCTGCCAGAAATAGGGGATATAAAAGATCCAGAAGAGCAGGAGAATGGTAAACATGGCTGCAGTTTGCACTTCTCGGCTTTGAGCAACCTGGCCCTTTTTACGAAAGTCTTCTCTTCGTTTTGCGGACGCGTCTTCTGTGCGCTCGCCGGTTGGTGTATCTTCGGCCATAGTTCAGGGGTCAGGGATTAGGGATTAGGGCAGAATTCAAGGGAAGTGTTGCAAGTCACAGGCCTGAATAACGTGAGCGAAGGGTTGCCTGTTAACCTGTTGGAAAAGCAGGAATGTTCAGAGACGAGAGCTCTTGGTTCTAGAGTAGCTGAAACAGGCGGAAAAAATTTACACTTAAAGTGTCAAATTCTCGACTTAGCATGAGGGGCATAATGTTGAGTGTCAGCCCGATGACCAAGAGGGCAATACCGATGTTGATGGGGAAGGAGAGCATGAAGACATTGAGCTGGGGAAAGACCCTTGCCAGGATACCGAGAACCAGATTGGAGAGCAGGAGCAGGACCAATACCGGTGCACTGAGTTTTACACCAAGCAGAAACATATGACCGGCCATGTCCATGAGTAAGGAAACGGCTCCTCCTGAAAAATCAAGGTAGCCGGGGGGAAGCAGGATGTATGAGTCTACAATAGCCCTAAAGAATAGCTGATGGACGTTGAGTGCCAGGAAAATAAGAATAGCGATAACATTGGAGAATTGACTCATCAGGGACAGTTGCTGAGAGGTCTGCGGATCGGAAATATTTGCAGCGGCAAAGCCCATCTGGTAGCCGACGATGGTGCCGCCGAAGCTGACGGCCGTAAAGATAAGCTGAGCAGCAAGACCAAGAAGTAAACCTATCAGAACCTCATTTACCAGCATGAGACCGAATTCAATCATGCTGAATTGCAGTTGAGGGGTGTATGGTTCCATCAAAGGGAAAAGCAGCAATGTGGTGGCAAATCCAAGGCCTACTTTTACCTGCGCCGGAGCCTTTTTGATGTTGAAGATCGGAATTGCTGAAACCAGGGCCATGACCCTGGCCAGGCAGAGAAGAAAATTCTGAAATTGTTCTATGGGAACGAGTTGGATATCCATGGTTTTTCAGTCCCTCTATCGCCACGGGAGTATGTCCCCGTCAACTGAAACCTGACAGCTGAAATCAGGCACCTGAATTTATTGGCCTACCGTAGCAATGGAGGTGAGGATTCCGGTGGTAAAGGTAATCAACAGGTTCATTATCCAGGGGCCGAATATCAACAGGGCTATAAAGACCGCGACGATTTTGGGAATAAAGGTCATGGTCTGTTCGTTAATTTGAGTGGCTGCCTGAAAAATACTGACGAACAGGCCGACAACCATTGCCGCAATGAGCATTGGTCCGGCGCACAGAAGAACGGTTTCAACAGCTTTTCTGCCTATGTGGACAACGGTTTCCGGACTCATATGTCAGGTTCCTGGTTTTAGGTTTGTCGGTGTCGTGAAAAGCCACGAAACCGACGGCGGAGAGGTCGTATCATCTTGTAATTCCGTACTGTATAAATAGCGGTTTTGGCTTTTTACGAGTTCATCAGGTTTCAGTTGTCAGTGAATAAGGTTTTACGTAACTGGTCTCAGGTTGGCTGCATCGAATCTGAAACCTGAAACCCGGCATCTGAAACCTGATATGTCAGCCAAAACTTTTCATTAAAGAGCCGACCACCAGGTGCCAGCCGTCAACCAGAACAAAGAGCAGCAGTTTAAACGGCAGGGAGATGACAATGGGCGGCAGCATCATCATGCCCATGGACATCAGGACAGAGGCGACAATCATGTCAATAACCAGAAAGGGGACATAAATCATAAATCCCATCTGGAAGGCAAGTTTGAGTTCCGACAGCATAAAGGCCGGGATCAGAATAGTTGTGGAAATATCTTTTCTGTCGGCGGGTTGTTCTTTTTTGGTTATGTCGATCAGAAGCTGTAATTCATTTTCCTGAACCTGTGAAAACATGAACTCCCGCATGGTACCCATGGCATTGTCAAGAGCCTCCTTCTGGGTGATCTGTTCTTCCAGGTAGGGCTGCAGGGCGCTGGTATTGATCTGATTGAAGACCGGCGACATGACAAAAAAAGTCAGAAACAATGAGAGACCGACGATAATCTGGTTCGGCGGCATGTTCTGGGTCCCCATTGCCTGGCGGACAAAGCCAAGAACAATGACGATCCGGGTAAATGCGGTGGTCATCAGCAGGATGGCCGGAGCAATGGAGAGGATGGTCAGTACAAACAGAACCTGGAGGGCGGTGGAAACTTCCTGGGGCGTAGCCGCATCCTTTATCCCCAGGGAAAGGGTTGGCAGGTTCACGGCCTGGACAACATCAGGCAGCAGAAGAATGCCCAGAAATATGAGGAATAAAAGTCTCACTGTTGTTCGGCCAGCAGGGTTTCGAAATCGGATTCTTTGGAGGTGTTTTCCGGGTAGTCGACCAGTAGGTTTATTTGGCCTGCTCCGATACCAAGGAGCATGACTTTGCCGCGTACTTCCACCAGGGCCAGGGTGGTTTTTGGCATGATATGACGAAGTTCCAGCACCTTAATGGTTCCCTGCTGCATGCGGCCAAGGCCAAAGCGTTTCTTCACCAGTCCGAAAATGATTAGAATCACTCCTATGACGATCAGGAGTGCCCACAACATACGCAACAGGCCGGACCCCATGGTCAGGGATTCCGCGGCCTGGGCGGAGGTGGAAAAGAAGAGGAAACCAATGGTAAATATGAAATATCTTCTCAATGGATTATCCCAGCTTGGCAATTCGATCCGACTGGCTGACCACTTCGGTTAATTTGATCCCGAATTTGTCACCGACTTTGACGGCCTCGCCCCTGGCAATCAGCCTGGAGTTGACATAGAGGTCCAGTGGGTCTCCGGCAAACTTGTCGAGCTCGACAACATAGCCCTCGCCCATCTGAAGGAGATCCTTGAGCAGAATCCGGGCACGACCAACTTCTATCGAGACCTGGAGGGGGACGTCAAAGAGAAATTCCAGGTCCCGTCTGATATCATCGGCTCTCTGTTCCCGGGCAGGAGTATTTTGCGGGCTGGTTTCTTCAAGCAGCTCAGCGGTTTCCTCAGGTTGCAGAGTATCTGCTGAGTTCATGTGGTCAGCGGGTTGCGTGGGTTCCATAGCTTTCTCCTAAACGATTGCTGAGAGGTCCGGTGATATGAAAAGCCTTCTTTCCATTCCGTTCACCGGGCACAGCAGAAAATTTTGGTTTGTCTTCTACAAGAATATCAAGTGGTCGATCAGGATTATAGCCGAGGTCGACAATATCACCGCTCTGCAGTTGCATGATTTCGCGAATACTCATTGAGACGGTGCCGGATTGCGCTGTTACGGTGCAGCTCATCTCAAGGGCCTCTTCGGCAAAGAAATTGCCCCAGGTATAGGTGGTTTGCGTGACCGAGACGATTTCTTTGAACTTTTCCCTCATCGGTTCAAGGGTGAGATACGGGATTATAAGGCGCAACTGTCCGGCCGGTTCATTGCCTGATGTGATACGAAATGTATTGACGAGGACTTCGGTTTCGGCATCAACAATATTGACCAGTCGAAAATTATTTTCCACCGTGATCAATTCAGGCTTCATTTGAACGACCGGTAACATGGCCCGACTGAGATCCGTACACAGGCCGGTCATGGTGTTTTTTAGAACATTGATTTCGATGGTTGTCAGGTTTCTCTCCAGTGCCAGCAGCTCATTTGAGCTTGAAGAACCGAGCATGATTTCAAGCAGGGTGAAGGCCAGCAGATTGTCAAAGTGAAAAAGACACCCATGTTTCAGGGGATCGGTGCTGTAAATGCCGATAGCGCCCTGATTGTTGAGCTCCATCAGGCTGCTCTGAAAATTGGAGGTGACGATGTCTTCCCGTTCAACCAGAAAGGTGCGTTGCAGGGTATTTGTCAGTGTGGTTCCGAAGTTTCGGGCGAACATGTCAAGGACAATATCCAGGTTGGGGATACGCATCTCCCCACTGGTATCGTCACGGTTATAGAGTCTGAACAGGTCAACTTCATGTGCAATCTTCGGTATCCCGTGACCAGGGCCGCGGTCCTCAATGGAGTCTACATTGATTGCGCCATGCCTGATTGCCGATAACAGATCAGTGATTTCTTCTTTGCTGAGAATAGGTTCCACGAGTTTCCCTGTTACTGGACTACAAAATCCGTCAGATAGACGTTTTTAATACGGCCTGTTTTTAAAAAAGAGTTAATTTTGTTCTTGAGCTCGGCCTTGAGTTGCTTTTTCCCCTGCAGGTCCTGGAGTTCTTCAAAGGTCTTGTTACCGATCAGCAGCAGTACCGCATCACGAATCTGTGCCATTCGTTTGTCCGCCTCTTCGAGAACAGCTTCATTACTCATTTCCAGAGTCAGGGATGCCTTGACGTAATGGGTACCCTCTTCACTGATGATGTTGACGATAAATTCCTTGATATCGACCATCGGCCCAATGGTATCCTCTTCGTCGGCAGGCGGCTGCACCATTTCTACCTGTTCGTTTTTGACTTTTTCTTCAGGGGGCGGTTTTTTCAGAAAGAGAAAGTACACTGCCGCACCAATGCCAAGCAGGAGGACGAGGCCTGCAACTATAAGGATGATAAGCTTTTTTTTCCCTCCGCTACCTTCCGCCTGTACATCATTTTTTTCTTTTTCCGCCATCGATATTCTCCAGAGATGTACGACTTAAAAAGGTAAGCGATCACGGGCACCGCATCTTTGCACGATCGCTCCTTGCCGTATAGAGGGACTATAACGACAAGGAGCGCTTGCACAAACCTGCGGCACCCGTGACCGCTTACAAGCTTGAATTAAATGAAAACGCATAGTTACCCCCCCCACTGTGATCGCTTACTTAAAAAGGTATGGGACTGCCCTGATTTTTTGCCTGATACGTGATTTTATTGCTTCGCAGGACAAAGTCCACCCGCCTGTTTTTTGCCTTATTTTCTTTTGAAATGTTTGGAACCACAGGGCGTGTCTGGCCATAGCCGACAGCCGACAGCCTGTCCATTGAAAAGAGTTTACCCCGGTTGTAAAAACGCATAACCGAAACCGCCCGGCCGACGGAAATATCCCAGTTCGACAGGCCCGATCCTTGTACTCTGGTATTGTCGGTATGCCCTTCGATACGTATGAGCATGGGCAGTGGTCGAATAATGTCGGCGACCTTGCGCAGAAGAGGGTAACTAGAAGGATTCAGTTCGGTCTTACCAGGGTCAAACAGCACTGTATCATTAATGCGTAGGATTATTGTGTCATTATCCTTTCGAATGAGTTCCACCTGCTCGTTGAGTTTTGTCAGTTCAATGTCGGTTTTGATACGTTTATAGTACTTGCTGACGGTCTCCTGGGGGATTGGGTGAAACTTGGCGACCGGCGGCGATGGTATAATGGGAAGGCTGAACTGTTTCGGTGCGGCCGTGGTTCGCCAGCCAAAGGCATCTTTAATTGAGGTCTTGGCCTGGACGAATTTCACCGGATCCATGCTGGCCATGGAGAGCAGGAGGACAAAGAAGGTGAGCAACAGCGTGACCAGATCGCTGAAGGTCGTCATCCACATCGGAGCACCGATCGGACATTCAGGTTCTTGTTTAGCCATAACCTTAAGCCTTATTTGTTAAAAACAGATTCGCGCAGTTTGGGCGCAATAAAGGCATGAAGTTTTTGTTCCATGACCCGTGGATTTTCCCCCGAGAGAATAGATCCCATACCTTCGACAATAATGGTTTTCTGCAACAGTTCTGTTTTTGAGCGGGTTTTTAATTTTCCGGCAATGGGAAGGAAGATGACGTTGGCAAGGACAGCACCATAAAAGGTAGTCAGCAGCGCAACAGCCATGGCAGGCCCGATTGAAGAAGGATCACTCATATTTTGCAGCATTTGGACCAGACCTATCAGGGTGCCGACCATGCCCATTGCAGGAGAGATACCGCCAAGGGATTCAAAAATACTTACCCCCAGGGCGTGTCGCTGCTGGATATAATCAATTTCCGTATTCAGCATTCCCTTGAGATCATCGGGTTCCTGCCCGTCAACAGCCATTTGCAGGGCCTTGATTAGAAATTCGTCTTCAATGGTGTCGATGGAACTCTGCAATGAAAGAATACCTTCTTTACGAGCCTTGTTGGCAAATTCCATCAACTGTTCCAGCAGGTTGGTGTTGGTTTCCTTAAACAGGAAGGCCTTCTTGGCAACATTAACCGCACTGAGCACATCACTGAGGGGGAAATTCACCAGGATCACACCGGCTGTACCGCCAAAAACAATAAGTATTGAGGGAAGGTTGATAAACATGCCTAGCCCGCCACCCTGCAGAATGGCCATCAGCATAAGGCCAAAGGCGGCGATCAACCCGACTAATGTTGCTATATCCACGTAGTTGTTCCTGACGAAAGGAGGTAATCCTTGTTAAATGATAAGTGAATTCTTCATGTAAGGGACTGTGCAAAAAGAACTGTAACATCCTGCTTGCCTTTTTGCCCATTTCCTGTGTTGCGCAAAGAGTTGCATAACCTGGCTATGTGCCCCTTTGCACGCCTTGGAAATGAACAAAAAATCGGCGCAATATTGTTACAGTTATTTCCTTACAATCCCTAAGTGAATGAATCCGGCTTCTATTTTCTTCAGTGTACATGCAGAGCCGTGGTTGTGTCAAAAGGAACTTTGCAAGGAAAATGCCAGGACAGGCAAAAACAATCAACCATGCTATTCGTCCGGGTTTAACGAGGTTTTTTATGTAACTGTTCAGGAGCACCTCATCTTCGCCCATTTAGACCTGCTCGAGTAGCATAAGTACGCTTTGCAGGCCTAAATGAACAAATCTAAGGCACTCCTGAACAGTTACAGACCAAGGTTTATGGTGATTTGTTTGCCCCACCTGAACAGTTACTTTTTTATTATAAAACAAAAGAGGCCGACCTGTCGATAATCGACAGGTCGGCCTGGTGACGTTTTTTTGACAGTCGGCTACCGTTTCAAGTTGATCAGTTCTCCAAGCATTTCGTCAACCGTTGAGATAATTTTTGAATTTGCCTGAAATCCGCGCTGGGCTGTAATCATTTTTACAAATTCCTGGCCCATGTCGACGTTGGATTGTTCCAGTGAGTTGGTAAACAGGTTGCCCAGCTCAGGTCCGGGAAGGCCAACTCTCGGGTTGCCTGAATTTGCATTGGCTGTAAACAGATTGGACCCTGCCATTTCCAGTCCGTTGGGGTTTTTAAATTTTCCGAGCACAAGGGCCGAGATATTAACCTGGGTGCCGTTGGAGTAACTGGCGACCACTACTCCGTCTTCATTAATAGCTACATTGGTCAGATTGCCTGCGCCATAGCCATCCTGATCCTGTCCGATGACCACGGAATCACTGTCATATTGGGTCATGTCGAAGGTCAGGTCAATTGCCTGATTCAGGGCTGAGCCGTTGCCCCAGTCCCCAATAACTATATTCTTGATAACCGGATTGGGTTCGCCGTCACCGTCGGTGTCGGGCAACGTGCCATCCGGGGTAAAGGCAAAGGCAGGTGGCAGGGGGGTTGGGTTGGCCAGGTCCCCATCAACGGTGTATGCCGATGACCAGGTATTGTTGAGCGTATCTTCAAGCCGCCAGAAGACTGTAACTAGGTGCGGCTCTCCCAGGGAGTCAAACACCTGTGATGAGGCGCTGTAGTTGAAGGTCGTCGTGTCCGCCGGATCAATGGCACCTGCTCCGAGCTCTGCGGAACTGGAATCAAGATTGGTGGTAAAGGTCATGTTTGCGGTCGGGTTGGCGTCAACCAGGCCTGTGTTCTGGACCTGGATGTCGGTGGGATCACCTCCGACTAGTTCTCCGGTTATCGGGTCATATTGCTTGCCCTGAACCCTGAACCCCTCTGGATTAACCAGATAGCCCTCTTCATCAAACCTGAATGCACCGGCTCTAGTATAAAAAGCGGTATCGTTTCCTACTTCCTTAACGATGAAAAACCCGTCCCCTTCGATCGCTACATCGGTATCGGATGAGGTTGATTCAAAGGTGCCCTGGCTGAAAATATTGTCGATGGTGGACAGACCTACACCACGCCCGACCTGTGACGAACCTCCGGAACCGGAAATCGTACTGGACAAAAGGTCGGAAAAGACATAGCGTGCGCCTTTGAAACCAAGGGTATTGGTGTTTGCCAGGTTATTGCCGATTACGCTCATAGCCTGGGAGTTGGTGTTGAGTCCGCTGACTCCACTGAACATAGCACTTTGGATGCCCATTACAACCTCCTGGGTGGTTGTTTGATAATTTTAGATTGACTGCAGATGGAATACTCTATGTTGGTGATCCGTCTGCAACCGGCTGACTCTTTTCTGTTTTCAATAAAATTAAGAAAGTTCCAGCCTCTTAAATTATCCCCGCGCCATCCATTGCTGCAGAGATCTCTTCGACTACGTTGGTCCCGTTAACAGGGGGGGGCGGTGACGAACCTTCCGCTGGTTCTGTTTGCCCTTGATTCTTATCGTAAACGCCGTAGATGTCTGAGAGTGAAAATTCACCAACATCGGTCAGGAGTACGGCTCCGCTCTCCCCGAGATCAATGCCGGTTACATCGGTCCGCACCAGGGGACTGACCCCAACGGTGTTACCTTCGGTGCTTTGGGCTTCGACCACAATACTGTATTCTCCGACGGGTAGATGCTGACCATTTTGATCCATACCCTGCCAGGTGAGGAAGTGGTTGCCTTCGGTTCGATCGGCCGGGTACAAGGTGGAAACCCGGCGCCCGTTGCTGTCCTCAATGTGGAGCTTTATATCACCTGCTGTTCCGTCGACCCTGTAGCCGATTTCAACCGAACCGTCGCCAAGCTGGAAGGTTGATCCTTCAACTACCGCCTGTTTGCCGATCAATGAAAGAGCGGAAAGACGTTCCGAAGACTTTTGTCCTTCCACCAGCTTGTCCATAGTGGTATTCAGGTTCATTGATTGTTCAAGTTGACTGTATTGAGCCAGTTGAGATGTCCATTCAGTCGAGTCTGTGGGGTTGAGCGGGTCCTGGTTCTGCATTTGCGCAACCAGCAGGGTGAGAAATTCATCCTGGCCAAGAGTCTGCCCTTTGTCTTCGGTTGCCCTGGCCTGGTCGGCAGTGGTATACGCTTGTGAA
The DNA here is from genome assembly GCA_024280455.1 of Deltaproteobacteria bacterium. Taxonomy (GTDB): domain Bacteria; phylum Desulfobacterota; class Desulfobulbia; order Desulfobulbales; family Desulfobulbaceae; genus DRLX01. The sequence goes on from JAJRQC010000140.1 coordinate 27,947, forward strand.
ATACCGGGAATATATGTCATGTCAAGGCTCCTTATATGAGCACGCTTAAAGTCTGTTGTCCATCAACAATTTCTTCTTTGTTCAGAGGTTCCTGGTCGAGCGAGAAGGCGAGTCGCTCATTGTTGGATTGCGGAGATCGTCCGGATTGCCGGCTGCCGAAATGCTCTTGAAAGAGTTGGCTGTTACTGCCGTCGTCCGTACCGACGGTTACTGTCATCTGCTCAAGATTCAGTCCCTGTTGCTCAAGTGCTTCCCGCAACCTGGGGAGATGGCGATCCAGAATATCCTGCACCAGTGGATTCTGGGTTGTAATATGCGCTTTGATATTATCCTGTTCAACCCTGATTTCCATACGCAATTCTCCAAGTTCGGCAGGATGGAGCTTCAGCGTAATATTCCCGGATTCCAGGGTACGGTTGAGGGTGAAGCGGTCAATGACCTGATTGATGATCTGGCTGTGCGGAACCTCGGTTCCCGACGGCAGTTTCAACATAAGCGAAGTTGAGTTCGTCTGCCCCTGGGGCAGGAGGCCTGAAGCTCGCTCCTGGTCCAGGGTGAAGATCAACGGGGTGTCCTGACTTGATTTTGCAGCAGCATGTTCCGCCTGGGCAATGGCGTCCTTGGCCATATTCTTCTGGCCCTCGCCGTTTTGCTGTTGAGCATTCTTATTGCTGGATTCACTCTGGGTCTTTACGTTAACGCCTGGAAGATGGGAGTGGATATAGTTGCTGTTCGCATCCCGGGGCTGACTGGGAAAATCAATGCCCGACCCATGTTTTGCCTGGGCCGGTGCTGCAACTTTTTCAACTTCAGGTGAGACATAGGCAAGGACCGGCTTGCGAAAACCGCCTTCTCCTGTAGGTTGTATCTGACCTGGGACAGGTTTCGGGTTGTTTGCGTCCTGGATGCCGGTTCTACTCTGGTAGCTGAACTGTGCCCGCCAGTTCTCAATGGTTATTGCCGGTGCTGCCGGCTCAGAAGAGACTTTTACCCCGGCAGGTGCCGCTGAACTGTCGACGGGTAGCTGTTTCCCGTTACCGGAGGCTATGGTTTTCTCCAAAATTGAGGCCAGGGTGGTGGCAGGTTGTTCATTATTTTGTCCCTGAGTGGATGCACCCTGGATCTGAATGGAATCGAGCAGGATCCGGAGTTGGGCATTCTGTTGAGTACTTTGCGGGTTGCCTGTGGTGTTCAACCCTTTGCCCGTAAGCTTCGGCAGTTCGGTCGTTTGATTCTGCAGGGTTGCCATGATCAGTTGAATGTCACCGGCAACTATATTTTCAAGCTCTTCCCCGATATCGTTTTCCTGATCCTCTACAGATGTGGAATGCATATCTTCAGCTGCGACCGGGTGTCCGGTTTTTCCCTTTCCCGATGTGGGGGCTATATTTCGACCTGCGGTTTCCAGATGTTGACTGAACTGTCCACCTGCCGCCGGGGCTGCAGTTGATTTTGCCTCAGCGGGAACACCGGCACTTGTTGGGTCAACTTGTATGGTAGGCATTGCTTGCATCTGGAAACCTGTTGTTAGTCAAAGAGTGGAAAAGGCGGTGGTCAGCTTGGCGGCCTTATCTCTGTCCATGTTGTTGAGTATTTTTGCTGCAGCCTTGGTTTTCATGTTTTCAAGAATTGATATTGCTAGATCCTGACTCAATGAGCTGAAAATTCGTGCTGCTTTGTCCGGCGACATTTTTCCATACATCTTGCTGAGATCACGAACTCTTTTAAGCTCCAGCGCATCTTTTTCAGCAAGGAGCTGCTCGATTTGCATCCGCATGGCCTGGAGCTGATCCAGTTTCTTATCGACTTCAGCCTCTAATCTCTTTAGATCCTTTTTCTGATTCGTTAAAACTTCACGTTCTTTAACCAGGTTTTGGCGTTCCTGCTGCAAGGCAAGGAGCAGTCGACGCTCTTCGACGGAACCGTACTGGCCACCGTTTTCAGGAGGCTTGTTTTGAGTGGTTTCCGCGCCGGTGGCGATATGGGCCAGGCAGAGAAGAAAAAAGACCAATAGAGGGAGAAAACGCTGGGTCATATTGATTCCAGGAGTTTTTTTTAACGATTATAGCGTAAAACTGCAATTTCATCGAGCATGGCGGCTTCTTTTTTGTCCGTGTACTTTTTATAGGCAAGATTTTGTCTTTCTTTGAGATTTTCCAGAGCTTTTTTATCCTGGCTGGCCTGAAGAAGATGTCGTCGCCTTCGTTCAATAACCTTTTCCTGTTTTTCCAGGTCGGCCTGCAACAGCTCGATTTTTTCCTGCTTAATCACTGTATGGTGTTCAAATAAAAGCAGTCGGTCAACCGTCGTTCCCTGTGTTCTTTCTCGAGTAAGGTCTGCGTACAGCCTGGATAACGAATCAGCTGTGCGTTGGAGTTCTGCGCGAATTTCTTCCTCTTTCTTCAGGTCGGCAAAGAGTTTTTGCCGGGCCTTGTCTTCAAGCTGATGCCGGTATCGTAAAACCGATTCCATGGAAAACGGCTTCATTAACCGTCGGTTCCTGATTCAGGATTTCGGCGACGTTCCGCCCCTCGACGTCCTGGACGTCTTCGTTCTGTGACATTACGGTCGCTGACCAGTACCCCTAAGTCTCTGATGGTTTCCTTCATGGGTGCGGCTTCGTTGAATCCCTGACAGAGGAATGTATTTATGGCGTCAATTCTGGAGATGGCGTAATCGATTTTTTTATTACTGCCGGCGGCATAGGCTCCGATATTGATGAGATCCTCGGATTCGCGGTAGATCGCCATGACACTCCTGGCCTTGCCGGCAAGTTTGATGTGCCGTTCAGCAACAATGTCCCGCATGACCCGGCTGGTCGACATCATGATGTCAATGGCCGGATAATGATTTTTAGCTGCAATATCACGTGAAAGAACGATATGGCCGTCAAGAATGGACCGGACGGCATCGGCCACCGGCTCGGTCAGGTCATCACCGTCAACCAGAACCGTATAGAGCCCGGTGATAGAACCCTTGCCCGTAAAGCTTCCAGCGCGTTCAAGGAGTTTGGGCAGAGTGGCAAACACCGAAGGGGTATATCCTTTGGTTGTCGGCGGCTCCCCGATGGCAAGTCCGATTTCCCGCATGGCCATGGCAAAACGGGTC
>JAJRQC010000141.1 GCA_024280455.1 Deltaproteobacteria bacterium
AAAGAGCAACTAAGATTGATAAACCCATACTTGTAAGCGTTTACCAGTGCTCCATATTCGTTTAAGCAGGCCGACGAATCTATAGCTTGCCTATGTGAGGAGGCCTGATCGAACGAAGAGGGGGTGCTGGTGAACGCTTACGCCGAAGCAATCATTGATGCCGGTCAAGAGGCAGTGATTATTACCCTGTCTCAACAATGCGAACAAATCAAGAAGCTTGAAAAACGTGTAGCCTCCCTCCGCCAAAACTCCACCAACTCATCCAAATCGCCTTCTTCAGATGGCCCTGAAATAAAGAAAGAAATCAAAAAAAGAAAATCCAGAAAAAAGCAAGGCGGGCAACTCGGACACAAGGGTAAAAAACGCAGCTTACTGCCCTCTGAGCAAATGGATACAATCCATGATTGCTATCCTAAGCAGTGCGAAGAATGCAGCAACCACTTCGCTGATGATCAAAAAAAGCCCACAGATAAACCCGCCAGGTATCAGTGGTTTGAGCTTCCTGTCATCAAGGTGATAATGGAAGAGTTTCGTTGCCATACCCTTACATGTAACTGCGGTCATCGAACTACAGCGTCTTTGCCCAAATATGTTGCCATCTCGTGCTTTGGCCCCAGGATGCATGCTGCCATTGCATACCTCAACGTAGAGCACCGAGTGTCCAAACGCGGCATTACCGATATCGTCAAGAATTTCTTCAACCTTGACATTGCTCTCGGGTCGACCTGCAGCGTCGCCAATCGGGTTTCAGATGCTTGCCAACCAGTTGTTGAGCAGATCAGGAGTTATGTCGCCAATACGTTTAATCTCAACATCGATGAGACCGGCTGGAAAAACAAGGCCAAACGTATTTACCTCTGGAGCTTCGTTGGTACATTATGTGTATTTTTCCATATCAACGATTCAAGAGGATCAAAAGTTTTGAAGAAGATACTCGGCCCGGTCTTTAATGGTGTCATTGGCAGTGACGATTTCTCTGCTTACAGTGCATACCATAAAAATGGAACACGCCAACTTTGCTGGGCGCATCTCATAAGAAAGTTCAAGGCTCTTAAAGAGAACCGAGGCAGCCCGGATTCCTATGTTTTTTCAAAAAACATGCTCAAAGAAACCGGCCGACTTTTCTCATACTGGCACGCCTACCTGGAGACTGATGGTTGTTCGCTTGAGCAACTCTACCAGGCGACAACTCTTATCCGGGCAAGGATGAAAAAGTATTGCAAACAATACTATGACAGCGATGACAAAGCTGTCAGAACCCGAGCGCGCAGAACTCTGAAAAACTGGCCCCACCTTTTCACCTTCCTGCAGGTGGAAGGTGTGGAGCCTACGAATAACAGGGCGGAACAGTCGTTCCGACATGCTGTAATGTGGCGGAAGATCTGTTTCGGCAGCCAATCAAAAAGTGGCGAACGCTACGTGGCGCGAATCCTTTCCGTTACGAGAACGTGCAAGATGCAGGGCCGCAATCCTTTTGTTTTCCTATCTGAACTGATGGAGTCAACCTTCAAAGAACAGCCGACTCCTGAAATTCTCCCCAACGTATTGTTGAATTGAATTCTTTACGAAACGTGGTCGGCTAGTGCCTAGTGCCTCCCGATCACGCTTGTCCTGCCATCCCATCACCATAAAAATAATTGCAGTTGAAATGTCCTGGTGAACGGTTACCCCGGCAGCGTCACCGTTGTCAACCGGGAAGAATTGAAAAAACAGAATGTGCAGACAGTGGATGATGCGATCAAATCTCTTTCCGGGCTCTATGTCAAGAGATCGAAAGGTCTGATGGATTCAACCGCAGGTGTGCGAATGCGGGGTTTTAACGGCGACAAGTACACCCTGGCCCTGCTCGATGGTCAGCCGGTCAATGACGCCTATACGGGCGGCATCGAGTGGGGGGCATTGCCGGTGGGCAATATCGAACGTATCGAGGTGATCCGGGGGGCCGCATCGGCTCTTTACGGTGGTAATGCCATGGGCGGGGTAATCAATATCATCAGCAAGACCCCGGAAAAACTTGAGCTGACGGCAAGCGCCGGCTATGGCACCCATGATACGTGGCGGTACAGGATCAGTGCTGGAAACCGCTTCGCTGACCGGTTCAGCCTCCACCTCGGTTATGAACAAGAGGGCACGGACGGTTATGTGACAACCCCGGTGGTCCGTACGATTTCCAGTGGAACCGGCAACGTTGCCGGTGGTTACCTGATGAATGATAAACACAACGAACCGACCCGCTGGGTGGTGGGAGACAAAGGTAAAAACGGAGCCCGGAAAAGCAGCCTCGACGCCAAGGTGGCCTTTGACTATTCCGATACCGGCAACATATCTTTTACCGTGGTTTCCGGCCGTCATGAGTACGATTATGACCCGCCCAACACCTACATGGGCACCTTTGGCGGTAGTTCCGCTTACGCCATCGCCGGGCCGGGACGGCGTGCCGGTTTCCGGGCCAATGATTTCATCAGTTACAGCGGCATCGGTAAAAATGACACCGACACGTACAGCCTGGCTTTCAAAGAGGCTTTCGGGTCGATGCAAGTCACAGCCCAGGTCGGGACGGTCAGGGTCGACGACCGATATACCACCGAATCCGGGCGCGGTGCGGACGATTATTACAGTTCCAAAGGCTCGTTGAAAGTCACCGAGAACAAGTCATGGTTCTCCGAACTGCAGGGGGATGTGCCTGTCGGCGATGCCCATCTTTTCACCCTGGGTGTATCCTACCGTACGGATAAATCCGATACCAATGATCACGATATACCGTTCTACCGGAGCTTCTCAGGCGCGGGGCCGAGCACCTTCTATTCCGGCGGCAAGGCGGAAACCTGGGCACTGTTCGCCCAGGACGAATGGCGGCTGGCCGAGCCCATGACCCTATACCTTGGTGGTCGTTTTGATTCCTGGAAGGTATACGACGGCGCTTCCGGGGCACCGGGTTCGGAAACCGATTACAAGAGCAATACCGAATCCGAGTTCAGCCCCAAAATCTCTCTGGTCTGGAAAGCGCTTGCCGATACCACCCTGCGCGGTTCCGTCGGCCACGCCTTCAGGGCGCCGACTCTTTACGAGCTTTACCGAACCTGGATGAGCTACTCTACTACGTATCAAAGTAATCCCGATCTGAAACCCGAAACCGTCTGGAGCTATGAACTTGGCGCCGAACAGTACTTCTTTGATAAAAAGACCAGGCTTTCTCTTACCGGCTACCGTAACGACATCGATGATTTGATCTACAACCGGGTCGAGGGGTCAAACAAAATACGGACCAATGCTGGCCAGGCACGAACCTACGGCCTGGAGCTTGAGGCTTCCCAGAAGCTGACCGACTGGCTCTCGGTGTGGGGCAATTTCACGTACACCGATGCCAGGATTACCGAAAACTTCACCGACCCCGATAGCGAGGACAAACAGGTTCCCGGAATCCCGGAGACCGCCTGGAACCTCGGCATGGACGCGCAATATAAATGGATCAAGGCAAGCCTGGTGGGCCGCTATTCCAGCAAGATCTACAACAATTCGGACAATCGGGATACTGCGGAAGGGGTATACGGCACCTATGAACCGTCCTTTGTCATGGACGCCAAGGTCATTTTCACTCCATGGAGATGGGGGGAACTGTCCGTTGCCGTGGACAATATTTTCGATGAAGAAACGTATCAATATTACCAAACCGACGGCCGGACGATTTTTGCCGAATTTACCTGGCGCTATTAGCATGACTCGTTGTCATCCGCTACACAAAGCGTTTCTATCCGGCTGGCCGGCAGTCGTCTTCCTGCTCGTTCTCCTGTCCTGTCCAGCTATGGGCGCAACGATGACCGTTAAGGATGCTCTTGGGAAATCCATGCAGGTCTCCCTGCCGGTCCGCAGGATTGTAGTGCTGAATTCTGATAGTCTAGAGGTGGTTCGTACGCTGCAGGCTGAAAACCTGGTTATAGGCGTATTTTCTGAAATTGCGCGGGAACCTGAATTCTGGGGAGATCTGGTCTCTCTGCCCAAAGTCGGCGGTTGGCGAACTCCGAACCTGGAGGCCATCGCCAAACTGGAACCCGATCTTGTTATCGCCTACAGCCGTAATCCCGGCCGGGAATTTGACCGCAGGATGGTCGCCCTGGGAATTCAGGTGCTGCGTCTCGATTTTTACAGGATTGAAACCCTGGAGCAAGAAGTGCAGACCTTGGGCCGCATTCTGGACCGGCAGTCACAGGCCGCACGTTTTTGCGACTGGCACAGCCGCCATCTCGGGATGATCCAGGAAAACCTCGCCCGTATCGGTAAACGACCGTCCGTTTACATCGAGAGCTACACCGACTACCATGCTGCCGGGCCGGGTTCTGGTGGTGATGAGATGTGCGGCCTTGCCGGCGGCCGCAACATTGCCGCCGCTTTTGCCATCCCCTACCCGCAAGTCCCCCCGGAGTGGGTACTCTCGCAAAATCCCGGGGTAATCATCAAGGCGGCCGTCAATGGCAACGGCTACGCGCTCAAAGAGCCTTCCCCCTTTAACCGCCGCCGGGACGCCATCCTGCTGCGTCCTGCCTGGCGCTACATTACGGCAGTGGCAACCGGCAACGTCCATGTCATGGACAGTGCCATCTGGACCGGGCCGCGGGCCCTTATCGGCATCGCCTACATGACGAAGTGGTTCTACCCCGGCCTGTTTCAGGACCTCCACCCCGAAGCGCTGCACAAAGAGTACCTGGAAACCTTTCAGGGTGTTGAGTACAGGGGGGGCTTTGTTTCAAAACCCGTAAGGGCTAAAAAAAGATGAACAGACAATATCCGGAGCCCCTCTACAGACGTTACAAAGCGGATAACCGGGCTAAAACCATTTTGATGTTCAGCCTGATCCTCCTGGCCTGCATCGTGGCGGCAACGGATCTTGCGGTAGGCGCGTCCGATATAGGGCCCTGGCAAGCCTTTGTCGCCCTGTTCAAGGACAGCGGCCGGATCCACGATATCGTCTGGATGCTGCGGCTGCCGCGCGTCGTCCTGGCGGCCCTGGCGGCCCTGGCGGCCCTGGCGGCCCTGGCGGCCCTGGCGGCCCTGGTGGGCTTTGGCCTGGGGCTGGCAGGCGCGGTCTTTCAGGCGATCCTGCGTAACCCGCTTGCGTCCCCATTCACCCTCGGCATCGGCTCGGGGGCAGGCTTCGGGGCAGTCTCCATGATCATATTTTTCGGCGGCTTTAATACCTATCTGGTGGCAGGCGGCGCTTTTGTTTTCGCCTTGCTTTCCGCTCTCCTGATCCTGGGGATCGCCAGGCTGAAAAATGCTTCGTCCGAGACCATGATCCTGGCCGGCATTGCCCAGATGTTTCTGTTCTCGTCGCTTACTTCGCTCCTGCAGTACATGGGAACCATGGAGCAGGTCCATGAGATTGTTTTCTGGTTTTTCGGAAGTCTCTCTAAAGCCGGCTGGCCGGAGATTTGTCTGGCGGCGGTGATGATCCTGATTCCTGTGCCGATCCTCCTCTACCGTTCATGGGATTTCAACCTTCTGGCCGCGGGTGACGAATCGGCCAAGGCCCTGGGTATCAATGTGGAGCGGCTCAGAATTACAGCACTGCTGGCAGCCTCTCTGATGACCGCTGGCTGCATATGTTTTACCGGCGTCATCAGTTTCGTAGGGCTGGTAGCACCCCATATCACGAGGATGGTCATCGGTGGCGATTATAGGTTTTTGCTGCCGGTATCAGGTTTTCTGGGAGCAGTACTGCTCATTGCTGCCGATACCCTGGGCAGGACAGTGTGGGCTCCTCAGGTCTTGCCCATCGGCATAGTGACCTCCATTATCGGGGTTCCGTTCTTTTTTTATCTCTTGCTGAAAAAGAGCCGGGAGTACTGGTAATGCTGCGCATTGACGATCTATCTTTTAATTATGGAGCCGTATGCATTCTGGCTGAAATCGAAGCGAGCGTGATGCGGGGACAAATCTTAAGTGTGGTGGGACCCAATGGAACAGGCAAAACCACCTTGATCAAAAGCATTGCCCGTATCGTCAGACCTTCCGGGGGAACCATCCGTATTGACGGCACTGACACCAGCCGTATGACCCACAAAGAGTTGGCCAGGCGGGTGGCCTACGTTCCCCAGCATGCGCCTGACACATTCCCGATGACGGTTTTTGATACGGTTTTGATGGGCAGGCGACCACATGTCTCGTGGCGGCCGTCTGATCAGGATCTGTACTTAATCGTCGAGATTATCCGGGAGATGAACCTGGAGGCTGTTGCCATGCGAACCATGGACCAACTCAGCGGTGGACAGGTCCAGAAGGTTCTGTTGGCCAGGGCTATGGTCCAGGAGCCTGACTACCTGCTGCTGGACGAGCCGACGAGCAGCCTTGACCTGTATCATCAATTGGAAGTTTTGGAGATCATCGCGGCCCTTATCAAAAATAAAAAGATGGGTGCAGTGATTGCCATGCACGACTTGGATCTGGCGGCTCGCTTCTCCGATACGGTCATTATGATAAAAGACGGAAAGGTTTTTGGTACGGGAACGCCTGCTGAATTGATCAGCCCGGAGAATATCCGGGCAGTATACGGCGTCGAAGCCGCTGTCGATCGAGCAAACGGCTACCTCCATGTCCAGCCATTGCGGTGCACCGGCGAACGAGCGTTTTCGAATGAACAACGATTGCAATGAGTAGCAACCAGCATGGCAGGACCAGGGAAGCGAAGCGTAGCCAAAGTAATAGCCTCACCTACAGTCTAACCAACCTTAATGATAAGGATATTTTTATGGATACAAAACAAATCAGGATCGTCTCCATCATGTGAAGTTCCTACTTGTCGGCCCTCCTGGCGGCGGCTAGGCGCAGTTCTCACGTGGATATTACCCTTTTTTCCATCAAGGAAATCCAAGAAAACGACGAAATCATGGAGAAATTCTGGGCCACGGCCGGGGAGGCCGACGCCATTGTGTTATATTGGACCAACGATGGATTCTGGGAGGAGGTTGCCGCCCGTATAGGCAATATTGGTACCAAAGTCATAGTCACCACCTCGTTTGATCCGACCAACTGGGGACGTGCTGCCACCGTTGATCTTGGGATCTGCGCCCGGGCCTATGCCTATATCGCCAAGGGGGGACAGGAGAATTACCGACTGCTGTTGGAGTTCGTCGCCCACCAGGTGGATTCCCGTATACCGGCAAGCGATCCCGTACCCATGCCCTGGCAGGGAATACTAAATCCATCAAATTTCAAGGTGTATGAGACAGCGGCAGACTATTGGCAGGGAAATCCTCCCAAATTCGGCGACACGGTCGGTCTCCTTCTTTCACGCAGCACCTTTACCAACGCCGATGGCGCACTGGAGCGTAAGTTGATTGCTGCCCTGGAAGAACATGGTCTCGATGTTCTGCCGGTATTCAGCCATTACGCAGCGGATGATGATGTCGGTGCCCTGAACCCGCTGGCTGCTGCGGAACAGTATTTTCTTGACAACAACGGCAAGCCGCGTATCGCCGCCCTGATCAATATGCAGTTCTTCTTTCTAGGGCAGCAAAAAGGTGCGGATACCTGCGAAACCGGAGTGGCCGTGCAGACGGTAGAATTTTTTCGGAAACTTAATGTCCCGGTGTTCAAGCCGGTGATCTCCTATTCGCAGTCGGCGGCGGAGTGGGAGGAAAATCCCCAGGGGTTGACCTCCGAAGTAACCTTCGGCATCGCCATGCCCGAGTTCGAGGGGAACATCGAACCGCTCCTGATGGCCTGCAGTCGGAAGCAGACCGATGAGGCCACGGGCACAGTATTTGAACTGCGCGAGATCATTGATGACCGTGTGAAACGTATCGCCGAGCGAATCGCCCGCTGGGTGAGGATGATGCGCAAGCCGCCCCGGGAACGGAAGGTGGTTTTTGTGCTGCATAAAAACGAGTGCGCCGGTCTGGAGGCCGGTGTGGGCGGAGCAGCGGGCCTGGACAGCGGTGAAAGCATTGTTGCCGTCATGCGCATGATGCGGGAGAGCGGCTACCGGATTACCGATATGCCGGCGTCCGGTGAAGAGCTGATGCAGACCATCCTGTCGCGCAAGGCGATTGCGGAATTCCGCTGGACCACCGTAGATGAGATCATCGCCAGGGGAGGACATCTCGACCTGTTGGCGGCCGATGTTTACCAACAGTGGTTTGATGAGCTGCCGGACAAGGCCAGGGACGAGATCACCGCTGCCTGGGGAGAACCGCCGGGTCAGGAAATGAATGGCGTGCCGCCGAGTATGCTCCATGACGACAAAATTGTCATTACCGGGCTTAATTTCGGCAACGTCAACGTCATCATGCAGCCCAAGAGAGGCTGCGCCGGTGCCCGCTGCGATGGTCAGGTCTGCAAGATCCTGCACGATCCGGATGTACCGCCACCCCATCAGTACATTGCAACCTACATGCATATGGACAAGGTATTCGGTGCAGATGTGGTCGTGCATGTCGGCACCCACGGTAATCTGGAATGGCTGCCGGGCAAGGGCGCAGGTCTTTCCCCGTCCTGTTGGCCGGACATCGCCATCGGCAGCACACCACACCTGTATATCTATAATGCCGACAACCCTGCCGAAGGGGTGGTGGCCAAACGGCGCAGTTCCGCGGTGCTGGTCAATCACCTGCAGGCGACGATGACCACGGCCGACACCTATGGTGATCTGGCGGAACTTGAGGAGCTGCTTAATGAATACCAGCGGGCCAGGGAGCTGGATCCGGCCCGTGGGCACCAGCTGGAACACCTGATAGGAGAGGCCATTGATCGCGGCCATCTGCGGACGGAAATCAACGAGGCTCAATGCAGCGATTTTGCACAGGTGGTCGAATGCTGTCATGTGATTCTGTCCCGCGCCCGCAACAGCCAGACCTCCACCGGCATGCATGTTTTCGGCCAGGTACCGGAGGGTGGGGAGCGGGCCGAGATCATTAACACCATTCTGCGTTTTGACAGCAATAACACACTCAACTCACGCCGTTTGCTCTTCGATCTGTGGGGCGAGGATATCATGGCTGCCCTGCAATCCCCGGCAGACCTTGGCCGATGCGGCAAGGTTTACGGCGAGCTGCTCTTTGTAGCGGACCGCAAGGCCAGGGAGGTCATCGATCGCCTGTGCAACGGGGAAGACCCGGCTGCCGTGTTCCGGGACGCTGGAGACAACAGGCCCTATGCCAATAACAAGCTGCAGTCACGTCTCGATTCTTTTACGGCCCTGGTGCGCGAGATTGATCAACGTATCACCGACTCACGGGAGATCGACGCTCTGCTGGGCGCCATGAACGGCGGCTATGTGCCGGCCGGGCCTTCGGGTTTCATCTCCCGGGGGCGATACGATATTCTGCCCACCGGCCGCAATTTTTATAATGTGGATCCTACCCGGATACCAACCCGGGCGGCCTGGCGGGTCGGGGTGCGGCTGGCCGAGGCCCTGCTCAAGCGCTACCAGGACGAGGAAGGTCGTTACCCGGATCAGGTCGGCCTGCTCTGGATGGCCTCGGATATCATGCGGGCCGATGGTGAGCAGATCGGCCAGATCCTGCATCTCCTCGGCGCCCGCCCACGCTGGAAGGCCAACGGCCAGGTAGATGGCTTTGAGGTGCTCTCCCTCGCCGAACTCGGCCGGCCCCGTATTGATGTACATGTGCGGGTTTCCGGGATTACCCGCGATTGCTTCCCCGACGCGATTACATATCTGGATAAGGTGGTGCAGGCCGTGGCCCTGCTGCAAGAGTCCGGCGATGACAACTTCGTCCGCAAACACATCCTGCAACTGACCGAGGAGCAGGGAGCGGACCTGCGGGACCAGGGCCAGTTGCGCCGTTTGAGTTACCGCATTTTCTGCGCTCAGCCCGGTGTTTTCGCAAGCGGCGTTAACCTTGCCGTGTATGCCTCGGCCTGGAAGGATGTCCGGGATCTCTCCGACATCTACACCTTCTGGAATGGCTATGCCTACGGCGGAGGGACGGGCGACGCCACCTACGGCGTGGCTGCTCACCGTGAGCTGGTAGCCAGTCTGCAGCGGATTGAGGTAACCTTTGACAAGCATATATCCGACGAAAGTGATTTTTTGAACTGTTGCGCCTTTTTCGGCAACTATGGCGGTATGACCGCAGCAGCCCACAGCCTTTCCGGCAAAAAGCCCAAGACCTACTACGGCGATACGCGCGACCCGGCCCAGGTCGGGGTCACCGACTTTGCCGACGAGATGCGCCGGGTAGTGCGAGCAAAACTCCTCAACCCGAAATACATTGATGGCATGCAGGCTCATGGCTATAAAGGGGCCGGCGATCTCTCCAAGCGTATCGGCCGGGTGTACGGGTTCGCCGCTACCACCGGTGAGGTGGACGAGTGGATTTTCGATGAAATTGCCGAGACCTTTGTCTTAAACAAAGAAATGCGGCAATGGTTCCAGGAGGTTAACCCATGGGCAATTGAGGAGATCGGTCGCCGCCTGCTGGAGGCCGAGGCCCGCGACATCTGGCAACCGGACGAGGAGTTGTTGCAGCGCCTGCGGGATGCCTATCTTGAAGTCGAAGGCTCCATTGAAGACACCATGAGTGATGTAAAAGGGGATTTTCAAGGCGGCAGCGTCGACGTGCTGACCGCCGAGGACGTGAGCCACTGGAAAGAGGAGATGGGAAAAATCCTGGGTGACCTGGATCTTGATAAGTGATGCGGCACGATATGACCATTTATAACAAAAACTATCCCTTTGCGGCGATTTATGGCCAGGACGAGATGAAGCAGGCCTTGTTGATGGTAGCGGTGAATCCGCGCATCGGCGGTGTGCTCATCCGCGGCGAAAAGGGCACGGCCAAATCGACCGCCGTCAGGGGACTGGCGGCTTTGCTGCCCGAGATCGAGGTTGTAACCGATTGCCCGCTGGCCTGCAGTCCTGATGAGGCGCCATTTCAATGTAGCCGGTGTAGTCTCTGCCCTGCGGACCAGGGAATCAATCGCCGGCCGGTACGGGTGGTGACCCTGCCGCTCAACGCCACCGAGGATCGCGTTGCCGGAGGGATGGATATTGACCAGACCATCCGTAATGGGCAACGGACCATTCAACCCGGTTTATTGGCCCGGTCTCATCGTGGCATCCTGTATGTAGACGAGATCAATCTCCTCGATGACCACTTGGTGGATGTCATCTTGGGTGCGGCGGCCTCAGGCGAAAATCGCATCGAGCGCGAGGGGATTTCCTTTTTCCATCCAGCACGCTTCATCCTAGTCGGAACCATGAATCCGGAAGAAGGGGAACTGCGGCCTCAGCTTCTCGATCGCTTCGGGCTTTGTGTTGAAGTCAAAGGTGTTGATGATCGTGATCTACGGGTGCAGACCATGGTGCAGCGGGAGGTATTTGACACAAACCCCGAAGAATGTATCCGGGAATTTGAGGCTGAAAGCAAAGAGTTGGCCCGACAACTCTACACATCCCGCTCCCTGCTTAGAAAGGTATGCCTTTCCGGCCGCCTGCGGGCATTGATCAGCGAACTTTGTCTGGAGGCCAGTGTTGCCGGCCACCGGGCCGATCTAGTCATCGAACAGGCAGCCCGTGCCCGGGCCGCCCTGCAGGAGCGGATTGAAGTGGAGGAAGAAGACATCCTCCAGGTGGCGCCCCTGGCGCTTCGTCATCGCCAGCGCGATCCAGCTCCCCCGCCCCCACCGCCGCAGGAAAAGAGTCACGAACATCATTCCCATTCCGAGCAGCAGCACGACCATCAGGACGGACAGGCGGGAGAACAGGAGGAAAAACAAAAACCATTGCAGGCACCTGATCGGTCCGATGACGCGTTCAGCGAGGCCCCATCCGGTGGCGGTACGCCGGACGACGGGCAAGAGCCGCAGCAGAAACCGGATCAAAACGTCATGGAAAGGGTCTTTGAGGTTGGAGCAACGTTCAAGGTCAAGCAGTTGACCGCCGGCAAGGACCGGGTTTTCCGGCGCGGTTCCGGCCGTCGTTCGCGCAGTCGTGTCAATGGCCTGCAGGGGCGTTATGTGAAAAGCACCCTGCCGCGCGGTACCAAGGATGTGGCCCTGGACGCCACCCTGCGTGCGGCTGCCCCGCATCAGCGTCACCGTAAAAGCAATAGCGGCAGCGCCATTGCCTTACGTTCGGAAGACATTCGGGAAAAAGTTCGTGAAAGGCGTATTGGTAACTTTCTGCTTTTCGTGGTGGACGCCAGCGGCTCCATGGGAGCGCGCGGCAGGATGGCTGCCACCAAAGGGGCGATCATGTCCCTTTTGCTGGATGCCTACCAGAAACGGGACAAGGTGGTAATGATCTCTTTCAGCAAAACTGAGGCCAGGTTGAACCTGCCCCCCACGTCGTCTATTGATATGGCGGCTCGGGTTCTGGCGGAGATGCCGGTGGGCGGCCGCACCCCTCTGAGTACTGCTCTGCTCAAAACTCATGAGCTATTAAACAGTTATTTAGTGCGTGATCCGACTTCACGCCCCATTGTCATTCTGATAACCGACGGGCGCTGCAATGTCGCCCTGGCCCAGGGAAAACCAATTGATGAGTCCCTGGCTCTGGCTGGCAAACTGGCCAGAGATGAGCGAAACCGATTTGTTTTGATAGATACGGAAGAAAAGGGCCTTATTCATTTCGATCTGGCCGTCCGGATTGCCGAAGCCATGCAGGCCCGATACTTTCAGACGGATGATCTGCAAACCGATACCTTACTTGATATTATTAAAGGAGACCTACAGTAAATGACCAGCACTATTTATCCTTTTGTCGCCATCGTTGGCCAGGAACAAATGAAACTGTCCCTGTATCTCAATCTCATTAATCCGACCCTTTCCGGGGTGTTGATCCGGGGAGAAAAGGGCACTGCCAAGTCCACCGCGGTGCGTGCCCTGGCCGATATTCTGCCCATGATTACCGTGGTCAAGGATTGTCCTTTTCAACTCGACCCCTCGGATTAGCCAAAGCTTTGCCGCCGGTGTTTTCATCCAGAATGCCGGGAAAAACGTTTCAACCACCAGCAGGTAGAGGCTGTCGATCGCCGGATCCGGGTCGTCGAACTGCCGGTCGGCGCCACCGAAGACCGAGTGGTCGGCACTATGGATCTGGAGCATGCGCTTAAAAAAGGAGAAAAGAGAATCGAGCCCGGCCTGCTGGCAGCGGCCCATCGGGGCATTCTCTACGTGGACGAGGTCAACCTGCTTGATGACCATGTGGTGGACGTTCTACTCGACGCCGCCGCCATGGGGGTCAGCACCATAGAACGGGAAGGAATCTCCTTCTCCCACCCGGCCCGGTTCATTCTTGTCGGCACCATGAATCCGGAAGAAGGGGAACTGCGACCCCAGCTTCTTGACCGCTTTGGCCTGAGCGTGCGGGTGGAAGGGATCAGCGATCGCAAGGACCGGGTGACGGTCATGGAGCGGCGGGTGGCCTTTGATGAAGACCCTGTCGGCTTCGCCGGACAGTGGGAGGAGAAATCACGCAGTCTTGTTGCAGACATTGAAACGGCCCGGCGGCTTTATCCACAGGTGAAGATCGACCGTGAACAGCTCTTCGGCATTGCAGATTACTGCCTGGAGGTCGGGGTGGACGGTCACCGGGGAGATATCATCATGATGAAGGCGGCCAAGGCCCTGGCCGCCTTTCACGGTCGCCGGAAGGTGGAGCGTGCGGACGTGGAAACCGCTGCCGAGCTTGCCCTGCCCCACCGCCTGCGGCGTCAACCACTCATGGAGATTGGTGACAATGTCAGCAAGATTCACCGCCTGAACGCCCGGGCCTAGCCAATGTGGAGTGGGCCGAAGGAAAATTTTCCTGTTATTGAAGCCTGTAACCTGTCGAAGCAGTTTGGTGCCCTCCCGGCCCTGAACGGTATCAGCTTTCAGGTCGACAGCGGTGAGTTGTTTGCCTATTTAGGCCCCAATGGCGCAGGCAAGACCACAACCATCCGTATCCTGACCGGTCTGACCAGGCGCGGCAATGGAACAGTGAAGTTAAACGGCCACGATATTGCCGCTGATCCAGTACGGGGCAAAGCGCAGTTTGGACTTGTGCCCCAGTACACGAACCTGGACGGGGAACTGACCGTTGCCGAGAATCTTTTGATCCACGGCCGCCTGCACCATATGTCGCGTCGTGATATTAGGCGGCGCACGAGTCTGTTACTGGAATATGTAGAGATGAGCGACCGTTCTCACAAACCGGTCAAGACCCTGTCGGGCGGATTGAAACGGCGTTTGTTGATAGCCAGGGCCCTGATGCATGATCCTGAAATACTGTTTCTGGACGAGCCGACAGTCGGCCTGGATCCGGCCATTCGCCGCCGTATCTGGGCACTCATCAAAAAAATTCAGCATGACGGCCTGTTTGCTATTTTATTTCGATGCTAGGGGTTTTCGGCCAGCACCCTGATCAGTTTTTTGCGCAGTGCAGCAAGATGTTTGGATTTGAAGGCCTTTCTTGTCTCTTCAAGGACCGCAATAGTCTCCAGCAACGTTTCCCTGAGGAATTTTTCCCGAGGGCTATACGTCTCATGAACAAACTCAAATGATGGATAATTTGTCCCGCTTTGTCCTTGCACCAGAAACCGGTCGACGTCCTGCAGCCGTTTTCTGATGTCCTGCAGTGTTGTCTTCAGCTCCTCTTCAACAATCATTGTTCCGATCCTCTTTTTGCTGCGGCCCGGCGACATGGTTACAGGGGGCACACCCAGGGCAACATCCTCCGTAACAGCCGCATCCACCTTTTCTTCCGTAAAAGGTCTGATACAGAAAACGACCAAACCATGCAAGGGCGAGACAGCCCACTGTGATCACAATACATGTTTCCATCTTCATCCTCCTATCCCATGCCGATTTCGAGCCACCGGCCGATTTGAAAGGTGAGCACCGTCACCACCCAGGCGAGAGTCGTAAGGCCGCCAAGTTGTGCCAGCGCCCAGCCCCAGGAGTTGCTTTCCCTTTTGGTAACCGCGATGGTGGCCATGCATGGCGCACTGATCAGACAGAACAGCATGATGCAGAATCCGACCAGGGGCGTGTAATTTTTCTTCAGTTTATCGCGCAGGGTTTCCGATTCCTCATCTGCCTCGCCAACGGAATAGACGATTCCCATCTGGGCAACAAAAACCTCTTTGGCCGCAAACGCACCGATAAGGGCTGTGCCTATGCGCCAGTCAAAACCCATTGGTTTAAGCAGCGGTTCCATGGCAGTGCCGATCCGGCCTGCAACAGAGTGTCTGAGAGCGGCCTGTGACTCCTGGTTGTCAATATTTTCGAGCTGAAGTGCCTTTTCCTCGTCCAGCAGATTGGCCATCTCCACTGCCTGTCTTTCCTGTACATACCGGGAGCTGAGAGTATCAGGCAGGCCGGGAAAGGTTGTCATGGCCCAGAGGAGGATTGATACGCCAAGAATGATGGTACCTGCCTTTTTCAGATAGAGCCGACCACGTTCCCACGTGTGGAGCAATACTCCTTTGATTGTAGGCAGTCGGTATGGGGGCAGCTCCATGACAAATGGGATCGCCTCGCCTTTCAGCAGGGTAGATCGTAATAATTTTGCGCTAAGAATCGCCAGTATGATACCAATCACATAGATGATCCACAGCATGCGGCCATACCAGGCCTGAGGAAAAAATGCCGGGATGATGAGTGCGTAGATAGGAAGCTTGGCACCGCAGCTCATAAGCGGCGTCACCATCATGGTGACCAGCCTGTCCCTTCGCTGTTCAATAGTTCGGGTCGCCATAATGGCCGGAATTGAGCAGCCAAAGCCAATCAGCATGGGGATGAAAGATTTGCCGTGCAGGCCGATTTTGTGCATGATTCGATCCATGATAAAGGCGATTCTCGCCATGTAGCCGGAGTCTTCAAGAATTGCGATGGCAAGAAAGAGGAAGAGGATATTGGGAAGAAAAATCACCACTCCGCCGACACCTCCGATAATCCCGTCCAGCAGCAATGATTGAAGAAAGGAGTCCGACCCTTCCGGCCACCATCCCTGGACCATGCCCCCGAGCCAGCCGAAAAATGTCTCAATCCAACCCATGAACGGATCACCAATGGTAAAGGTAAGCTGGAAAACAGAGTACATAAGACCTAGAAATATCGGAATGCCCAGAACCCGGTTGGTGACAACGGCGTCGATCTTGTCGGACATGGTATGCCGGGCCTCCACGGTGGAACGGACCGCCTCCTGGCAGGCACCTGAAATATAGCCGTACCTGGCCCCGGCAATTGCTGTTTCCGGCAATTCGCCCAGAATGTCCCGGATGTGCGCCGTGCTTTTGGCAACCAACTCCTCAAGCGGCAACGAGCGGACCTTTCCCCAGACTTCCTTGTCATTTTCCAGCAGCTTGACAGCCAGCCACCGGGGATCAAATTTCTGTACCAGCGCCTGATCCGCTTCAATCATCTCCTGGATTATGGACAGTTCTTCTTCAAGCTCCTTTCCATAGTCGATGATCTTTTCTCCAAAGTTCCGGCTGGGCGGCGAAGCAGCCACAGCGTTGACCGCAGATAGAAGCTGATCAAACCCTTTTCCCTTATTACCGACGGTTTCCACTATGGGTGCGCGGAAAAAGCTGGATAGTTTTTCCAGGTCAAACTCAAATCCGCGGATCCTGGCCGTATCACTCATGTTGAACGTAAGCACCAGTGGTACGCCAAGCTCCATGAGCTGTACAGTGAGATAAAGATTACGTTCCAGGTTGGAAGCATCGATGACGTCAACCACAACATCCGGATGCTCATCAATGATAAAATTTCTGGCTACCACCTCATCTTCGGAATAGGCGGTCAGGCTGTATGTCCCTGGCAAATCGACAATTTTCATTTCCGTGTCACCATAGGGGCAACTCCCTTCCTTACGCTCTACCGTCACTCCGGGATAATTGCCCACATGCTGTTTTGTCCCGGTAAGATTGTTGAATATTGTCGTCTTACCGGCATTTGGATTGCCGGCCAGGGCAACCACGAGTTTATGCTTCATGATAAAATCCTCTTCTCCTTTTTGTTTTGCATGCCGTAACTTATTCGGCTAACCTAAACCATAAGTCAAAAAAAAACACATTTTGGCCCTACCGGGCCATCTACCGATGCAAATTGGAAAGATAAAACTGCGGATTGAATCGGCTGTTGGAAGGTTCATCATCTTTTTTCACTTTAAATGACCTATATTGCACAATCCGAATAAATTTAGTCCTCCCTAAGATACCAGCCAAAAGAAATCAGCCCACGACAATCTTACAGGCCATTCCGTACCCTAACATGATTTTACTTTCCTTGACCTTGACAAGCAGGGCATTATGGGCAGCATTACGAAGTACTTCCACTTCTACGCCGGGAACCAGGCCCAACGCTGCAAGCCTGGCCTGCAGACTTCTTCCTGCCTGTATGCCGAGCACCCGGACTCGTTTGCCAACGGTCACCATCTCCAGGGACATTTGTGCCTCCTTGTTTATCTTGAACAGGGGTTAAATAAGTTCCACATCGATATTTTCAATTTCATCTTTTCGTAACGAGAGGTGGTACCCCCTGATTCTGACATCGATCGGATCGCCCAACGGGGCAATGCGCTCCACCTCGACAAGCGATCCCGGTGTGACGCCCATCTCAACTATGCGTTTACTTGCTGCTGCACTGCCTGTTGTCCTCACCTTGACTACTTTCGCTCTCTGACCTTTTTTGAGCGATTTCAGGCTGACTGGTGTCATTATTTTTTCCTCCTGCTGTTTTTTTCTCATCTGTACTCCCTTGAGACACTGGGAAATGCAGCTTTCACAGTTATCGAGAGAACTGTCATGATCGCAACGGTAGCCGAATCCGGCAATCCACTTGGCCCCGCCACGCGGGCAGACCTCGACAAATTCGGCAAACTGGATAAAACGCTCCAAAATCTTTTTCGTGATGGAATGTTCCATTCTACATGCTGCCGCATCGGCATCAACCTCATCAACGGCAAGCACCTTGATCATAAAATCGCGCAGGACTTCATGGCAGCGGATGACATCGAGTGCAGCTGCCTCTCCTCTGGAGGTCAAGGTAATAACATCATATGGTGCGTAATTTACCATGCCCCGTTTTTTGAGCGCCTTCAGGGCACCGGTTACGGAAGAAGCACCAACTTTCAACCGCTTGGATATATCCTTGGCTCTGGCAGCGCCTTTTTCAGAGATAATGTGGTAAATGGCCTCTAGATAGTCTTCCATACTGGAGCTGAGCATCTGGCAAACTGTCATAATAGTTTTCCTTTACTTTTGTTTTGAATGACGAATAAATTACGGCATGCCGTAATTTTAGTCAAGTTTTTTTTTGATCAGAACAGGATGAAAAGATATTACTCGTATTATTACGACAAGTTATATGGGTAGCTCTTGTTAACCCGCGGATCATAAATATCCACCCCCAGAGGGGGCGAGGTGTTGTCCCCGATTTTAAGTTAGAATAATCTTTGCTGGCGGCTTTCTGATTGGCGCTCTTTTGCTTCCTGGTACTTTACATAACGACGAATCTTATCAGCATCTAGACCAACCGTATCGACACAATAGCCACGAGCCCAAAAATGATTACCCCAGTACGGTTTTTGTTTCAATTTACGAAACTTATTAAACACACGAATTGCTATCCTTCCTTTGATGATACCCATATAATCGGAAATCGAAAGCTTGGGTGGAACCATTACGACAAGATGGGCATGATCTTTTTGAACATTTAACTCGATAACTTCACATTTCTTTTGCTCACTAAAGGTTCGGATACAAGTGGATACCTCTTGACTAACTTCTCCTTCAAGGATCTTCAACCGATACTTTGGTGTCCAGACGATATGGTATTGGCAATGCCAGATTGTATGTGATAGTTTCTTAAATCGGCTCATAATTTGCTCCTGATATACGTTGTGGGGACAACACATCATGGAGCATATTATGAGCCATCTGGGTTCAACTGGCAAAGCCGTTGAACTCTGACCACCCCCAAAGGGGGTGTTTTTCTATTACGAAATAAAACATTTTCCGGTGATACAGGTGATGGAATTACCGGAACAATGGTTGATAATGGCGCCGTAAATATTACACCAGACACATCGGCTCAGACCATTGCTGAAGGCTATCATAATGGTTCCGGCGCGGTGGCTGGTGACACGGACCTGACAGCGGATAACATCAAGTCGGGGGTGACGATCCTCGGTGTAGCAGGGACTTACTACTACCCTGGGGTTTGCCAAGACCGGTCAGACCACGTCCTACGCAACAGGCGATGACGGTGACCTGCAAAAGGGCGTAACCTGGCCCAGCCCGCGGTTTACGGACAACAACGACGGTACGGTGACCGACAATCTGACCGAGCTGATTTGGCTGCAGAATGCTGATTGTTTTGGACCACAAACCTGGACTGCTGCCTTGACCAGCAGCAACACTCTGAATAGCGGAGAATGTGGTCTACACGACGGTTCCGTGGCAGGTGACCGGCGCCTGCCGAATGTCAAAGAACTGCAGAGTCTGATCGATTTTGCGTTTGACTATCCAGCCCTGTCCAATGATACTGGAACAGGACAATGGACAGAAGGCAGTACGTTCACCGGCGTGCGGTCGAGCATCTATTGGTCGTCTACCACTTACGCCGTTGGTAATTTGGGCGTCGCGTGGTACGTGACCCTCGACCAAGGCGTCGTCACCGGCAACAGTAAGTCAACTGCTTATTACGTGTGGCCGGTACGAGATTGACAAAGGGGTATTTGGCGCTTTGAACTCTTCGGCTCTTTGGGGGTTCAGGTGGCTTGCCCCCTGAGTTGGTTGGGTTGGCTGGTCTTCATCGCCAAATTCGTCGGAGTCTCGTGCCTCGCTACCTGGGTTACGCTTGTCACATCTTTAAACACCGATTTTCGCGTACGGTTTAACCGTCACAACGATATAACATTTGGAGGCAGTTTCAACTGAAGATCAGCTCAAGGGGTGCATCATCAAGCCCAGGCAATTTTCCTGGCAGATTTCTCCAGGGTACCGCCCTGA
>JAJRQC010000142.1 GCA_024280455.1 Deltaproteobacteria bacterium
CGACAGTAACATGACTCTATCTTTGTATAAAGACGTCGCATAGAAAAAGTAGCGAACTGACTTGTCAGCCGCTGTAAAAAGGAACTGCAGATTCCACCTTAAATTTATCAACTGGTGGTTTAAGAATGGGGGTAGGCGTAGAGTGCTGATGTTTCAGGGTAGAGACTCCTTGAGCTTTGAAAGGGGACAACGGTAGGTGAATACACAAAATGTAACCACTCTCTGTCGTCCCCGAATGCTGTTTGTCGGGGACGGGGATCCAGAAAGGTTGGCCTGATCACTGGATATATCCTGGATCGGAGTCTCGCAGATAGCGGAGTGAAGCGAAGACACTTCGGGCTCGCTTACCTCCCGCCCAACAGACTGCGGGAATGACGGTGGGTGTGGAGAGTAACGGGATAATGCAAGCATCGTTACTCCTGTGCATGGTGCATATCTTTTTGTTTTTACTGCCTAATGTACGTCTGTGCCCCGGCGTTTTTATCTGCCCGTCATTCCCGAATATCGTTGTCGGGGACGGGGATCTAGTGATCTGGCAATGCTTTGGATCGGAGTCTCGCAGATAGCGGAGTGAAGCGAATACTTCGGGCTCGCTTACCTCCCGCCCAACAGATCGCGGGAATGACAGTGGTGATGTAGATCGCGGGAATGACGATGGGGTGTAGGGAATAACAGGAGCTTGTATGTTCGTCACTCCCGCGCAGGAATCCATGGAATCATACCATCCCAGCGCAGTATTGTCGTTCCTGCATGGATCCAGTGCGCCGGTCTTGGTTTGAAGGGTAACCCTTAACCTAAGTTTTTTGATATGGCCCCAAAAAAGTTAATCAAACAAATCTGTGCAGACGTACGTTGGTATGGGAAAGTGCAGGCAACTGCTTCATGCCTTAGGATTCTTTCGCCATTGTGCCTGGTTGTTCCTTGTAGTAGCTTGTTCAGCTTAATGGTGCATCGGTTTGGGGTATGGGTGGATCATCGCTATGGGGACTCGTATGAAGGAGGTTACCTTCGGAGCATATTGAAGCTTTTGTACTGGTCCGGGAGGTATATTTCGGTCATTTTTAGAAAAATTGAAATAGAAGAGGCTGCAGAACTTGACTCCGATATCTGGCTTTCAAACAAAGGAAATATATTGTTGGGGCCGAAACAGATCGGTAAGAATTGTATTATTAATCAGAATGTGACTATAGGTTTTGGCTTTGGTGTCGGCCAGGAAATGGATCGACCACAATTAGGCGATTGGGTTTGGGTTGGGGCAAATAGTGTGATTCATGGGGGGATACGTATTGGGTCGGGTGTTCTGATTTTGCCCGATTCCGTAGTTGGGAAAAATATCCCCCCTGGTTGTATTGTTGGTGGTAATCCTGCTAAAATTATTAAACGAGATGTAACTATAACTGACAGTAAAATTTTTAATGTTTATGCAGGCCCAAAAGGCCCGCCTTTTCCGGCTGTGTCGTAAGGATGCTCTTTTCAAATATCAAGAAAGATCTGGCGAGATATTCATTATCTTCGTTTCAAAAGAAAAGAGATTGGTTAAACTTTGTTCGTTGGTTGATCTTTGCCTATGGTTTTCAGGCAACAGTAATTTATCGTTTGGGGTATTGGGCTTCTTCATGGCGGAATGATACAGCTCCTGTGAAGATCTTCAAATCGGCAAATCTTCTAGTTTATGGCCCGCTGGTTTTTCTCATCAGAATATTTTACGGCATAAACATTAGTAGAAAAGCAAAAATTGGTTCGGGGCTTTACATCGGACATTTTGGAAATATCAAGCTGGGGAAGTGCGTGCTCGGAGATTGCTGCTCTATTCAGCAGTCAGTACATATAGAAAATGTTGCTGGTTGCAAACCGGGCGAAGAAGTCATTACTCACATTGGATCCAGAGTGTGGATTGGAGGACACGTCCGCATACATCCGGGAATAGAGATTGGGGATAATGTGACAATTTCTGCTGGTTCCGTTGTCTTGGATAATGTTCCGGATAACTGTCTTGTTGTTGGGAATCCGGGACGAATAATCAATAAAAACTATGATAATAGTACAATATTGGGTCTATAATGGCGAATACTACGCAGGGTAGTTATCGAAACAAAATAATTATAATCATAGGGGCCTTTATCTTTACTTACGCCTCTGTCCTGATGGGGTTGTGGAATATATGGTCAAATTCAGACGAATATTCCCATGGTTTTTTTATTATACCTATTGCGTTCTATATTTGCTGGACGAAGAAGGATGTTTTAGCTGAAACACCTGTTAGCTCGTCATTGTGTGGATTTTTCTTTTTTTTCCTGTCGTTGGTTGTGTATGTCGGATCAAAATATGCAGGAATAACCACGATTTCCTCATGGACAATGGTCATGTGTCTGGCAGGTATGATTCTTTATCTCTACGGCTGGCGAATTTTGCGCGAAGTCTCTTTTCCTCTTTTTCTCCTCTTGAGTATGATCCCGGTGCCGGACCAAGTTTATTCCTCTTTAACAATTCCTCTCCAGCTTTTTGTATCACAGGTTAGTGTTACTTTGGCCTATTTTCTGGGTTTGCCCATATTCCGGGATGGAAATGTTATCCAGCTCCCGGATAGAACCCTTGAGGTGGTGCAGGCCTGTAGTGGCTTACGGTCACTTGTAACCTTGCTGACTCTAAGCCTGATTATGGGCTATTTTACTCTTCGATCTAACGCGTTACGTGTTCTTCTGTTGCTGCTGGCCATACCTGTTGCCATTGTTGTAAACATTATCCGGGTCTTCATAATGGTCGTTATATTATATTATTTTCAATATGATCTCGCCGAAGATTCTGTCCATACAATATATGGGCTAGTCATTTTTGCTCTGGCCTTAGGGCTTATTTTCGCTTTTCAACGGGTATTGCAAATATGGGACAAGGAGGCAGAATGAAAATTGTCATCGTCACCATCTGCCTGCTTGTAACAGGCCTGTTGGTTAATTTTCGCACTGAACCCACAACTGTTGAAAAAGGCATAACTCTGGCCACATCAATAGAGAATTTCGGCAACTGGCGGCCTGCCGCTGAGATCCCCCTTCAGGAATCGATCCGGGACGCTCTTAAACTGGATGATTACCTCTTTCGATCTTTTACCGATGGTTCTGAGAATATTACGCTCTATATCGGCTATTATTTTTCTAACCGGAAAGTCGGTGCTTCCCACGACCCCTTAGTTTGTTTTCCCGGGCAAGGTTGGACGCTTGAAGACCGTGTAAAAGGTAAAATGACAGCTCTAGGCGGAGAGGGTACCAGAGCGATAGAGTATTCGACCATGGTAGCGGGGAGAGGTGATACCAAGACATTTCTTCTTTACTGGTTTCAGGCCTATGATATACCAACCTCTGACACTTTAAGTCAGAAAGCTGTGCTTCTCTGGCGAAAAATTTTGACTGGAGGAGAAGAGAGTGCGTTTGTTCGCATCAGTATGGATATGAAAGGCAAAACCCGTCAGGAGTGCTTAGATATTCTTTCCAGATTTGCCCGTGATTTTTATCCGGTCTTTGTAAAATATATCAATACAACCGCGGCAAAGGGTGATGTGCAGTGATAGTCTGGAAACTAATCTTTTACTTTTCCCTGATAATGTTGGGCTATGTCTATGTTGGCTACCCTGCCCTGGTATTTCTGCTGGGGAAAATAACAAAACGAAATATCAAAAAAAAAGCTATCGAGCCATTTGTTACAATCCTGATACCTGCGTACAATGAAGAAAAACATATAGCAGCAACAATCAGGAATAAACTTGAGCTTGATTATTCAGCCGAAAAAATAGAAATCATTGTTGTGTCAGATGGTTCAACCGATAAAACAGAAGAGATTGTTGAACAGTTTGCAGACCGCGGAGTTCAATTGCTCAGGCAGGGCCCGCGTGCAGGAAAAACTTCAGCCTTGAATCTGGCCGTCCCTTTGGCACGAGGGGAGATTATTGTCTTCTCCGATGCAAATTCTATCTATGAGAGCGGTGCCCTTAAAGCTATTCTGGCAAATTTTGCAGATGAAGAAGTTGGCTATGTAACTGGAAAGATGGTGTATGTGAATCCGGATGGAACCATGGTCGGCGACGGTTGCTCTGCCTACATGAAATATGAAAATTTTCTTCGTTCCCGTGAAACACGTATTGGGTCGGTCGTTGGTGTAGACGGAGGTATAGATGCTGTCCGTAAGGTATTATATCAACCGATGAATCCAGATCAGTTACCTGATTTTGTACTTCCTCTTTCTGTTGTTGAACAGGGCTACCGGGTGGTCTATGAGTCGGATGCGCTCTTGCGGGAAGATTCCCTGCAGGAGTCATCGGATGAATACCGGATGCGGGTCAGGGTCTCGCTCAGGGCTTTGTGGGCGCTCTTTGATAAAAGGGCAATGTTCCTGTCAACAGGTAATCTGCTGTACGCTTGGCAGATGTTCTCCCATAAGATTGTGCGTTACCTGTGTTTTTTGTTCATGGGGCCGGCACTTGCTGCTAACCTGATGTTAATCACCCAAGGTCTTGTTTACCAGCTTTTTTTTCTGCTGCAGGGCAGTGCCTATGTGTTGGCCTTCCTGTCTCCTTTATTCGAGCGTATGGGGGTTAAATCAAAAATCGCCTACCTGTGTTATTATTTTACCTTAATAAATGTTGCTGCAGGCCATGCTTTTGTCAAGTTTCTCATGGGGAAAAAACAGGTCCTCTGGAACCCTCGCAAAGGATAGCTGATTGCCCATGAAGATTTTCCATGTAATCGACAGTGGTGGTTTTTATGGAGCTGAGATTATGCTGGTCAATTTGGTCGCAGAGCAGATGAATCAAGGCCTGCAACCGCTTATTGCCAGTGTCGGTGACCCAGGCACTCAGGACAAAGCTATTGAAGTTGAGGCGAGAAAACGAGGGTTGCCGGTTAAGGTTTTTCGAATGCGGCCGGGGTTGAATTACAAAGGCACTCAGCAGCTATTACGCTATTGCCATGCCGGGAATTTCGATCTTATCCATTCCCATGGATATAAATGTAATATCCTGCTCGGCCCTTTGCCGCGATTTATCAGGAAAAAGCCAGTGCTGTCCACGGTACATGGCTGGACGAGCACCACCGGTTTTACTAAAATGCGGGTCTATGAATGGTTGGACGCGTTGAGTCTGCGCTTTGTTGATGGTGTGGTGTTGGTGAATAAGGGAATGTTGCAAAATTCGAAGATCGCACGATTGAACAGTAATAAACGTTTTGTGGTGGATAATGGTATACCTGTTACTCCTCCCGATACCAGCAAACTTGAACTCCTTGATCCGAAGATCGTTGAATTTTGTCAAAACGGTTTTGTGATAGGTTCCATCGGTAGATATTCGGTCGAAAAGGGATTTGATATTTTACTCAAGGCCTTTAGCCGGGTCCTGGACGATATCAGCAGTGCAAAACTGATTCTGATTGGTGAGGGAGGACAGCGCTCCCATTATGAGGCAATAATAGCGGAAAAGAACTTGACTGACCGGGTAATGTTGACCGGCTACCGCCCGGATGCCTGGCGTTATTTGGAGCTGATGAATGTTTATGTCATTTCCTCTTTAACAGAAGGCTTGCCCATAACGCTGTTGGAGGCGATGCGGAGTAAGGTGCCTGTTGTATCTACTCGGGTTGGCGGAATTCCTGATGTTCTGCAGGATGGTCTGGGGGGAACCCTGGTGCAACCTGGAAAGAGTGCCGCCCTTGCCCAGGCTCTTGTTGCGCAATATTGTGATCCTGCTCAAATAGATACACTGCTTGAGTATAGTTTTGAGCGTTTTATTAATAGATATTCCAGCCGTAAGATGAGTGATAGCTACCTGGAAATATACAAGACTCTCCTGGCAAAGAAATAGCCAGAGGCATTTTTCAAAAATTTTATTGATGATGGTCTCGTACAAATGCAAATTTTTCATTGTTCCGTCATTTCCGAGAAGGATGTAATCCTGTTGTTTCAACAGGTTACGGGCGTTTGCCTTCGCGGGGTTAACGTAATTGAAGACTTTTTACGAATCCATCATTGATATTGTTTCGTAATCTTTTTTTAGACTTGGATTCCCGCCCAACAGATCGCGGGAATGACGGATATTTCATGGGGATGCTGGAGTATATTCTTTTTTGATTCTGATTACGTATGAAATTCAGCCAACCCTGCACGGTATGGACGCAACATAATAATAAAACGGCAAAAGTCATATATGTCCACGGGCATGTCATCCCCGCGGGTATCCACCTTCGTACCAGTACTCTATATTCACGCCTGCGCGGGAATGGCCAACAAAAACAGCTGAGCTTTGTGGGTAACCACGTTTTGTTTAATCCGAGCCCCTGGAACAATTCATGAACTCTCCCGATAAAAAAATTAACATTCTCTTCATTACCAGCCTGCTGGACAGAATGGGAGGGGCGGAAAAAAATTTATGTGACATCGTTCTCCACTTGAACCGCGACGAATTTACACCCTTTGTGTTGGCATTTAAAGGCGGTGAACTGACAGTAATGCTTGCCGGGCAAAATATTGCAGTCATGGAAAATGGGATTCAACAGCTCTTTTCAATAGATACTTTGAAAAAGGGCTATTCCTTATGGAAGTTTATCCGCACAGAGCATATCGATGTAGTTGTAACCTACCACCATGACGCAGATATTTTTGGCTCAATAGTTGCAAGGTTAGCGAGCGTATCGCAAATTATCACAAGTCGCCGTGATATGGGATATCAACTTGAAAAAAAACATGTTTTATTTTATCGCTGGTTCGGCTGGTTGTTTTCCCACTTTATCACAGTGTCTGATGCGGTAAAGCAAGAGGTTATGGCCCGGGAAGGTGTGAAAGAACACAAGATCACGACAATTCACAACGGTCTTGAACTTGAGCGGTTTGGTTCCTGGGATCAGCATAAAATACAGAGACTACGCGATGAACTCTCGCTGGATCCCGATAGAGTTACCATTGGCATGGTGGCTTCTTTTCGTCCCATAAAAGGTCAAATGTACCTGGTGGAAGCCGTTGCAGCCATGAAAGAGTGGCAGCATAAAATTCAAGTTGTCATTGTCGGCTATAATGACACTGATTATTTCAGAGAGGTACAGTTCAGGATTCAGGAGCTTGGACTTGAGCAGAATTTTATTTTTACCGGTGCCAGAGCTGATGTCCCGGATTTGTTAGGTTTGTTCGATATCTTTGTGATATCATCAGTCAATGAAGGGTTTTCCAACGCTATCGTTGAGGCCATGGCGGCCGGTCTTCCCGTTGTAGCTGCAGACAGCGGGGGCAACCGAGAGGCTGTAGAGCATGGAAAAACAGGCCTTTTGTTTCAGCCTTGCAAGAGCCGGACTTTAGCCGAGGCCCTTACCACACTGCTTGGCGATGCTCAACGAATGAAAGAGTTTGGAGATAAGGGAAAACGATGTGTTGCCGAAAAATTCACCCTTCATCAAATGATCGCTGCCAATGAGGCGGTATATCGGTGGTCGTAGGTGATTACATAAAGAAACGTAACTACTCACAGGGGGCAGCGATTAATTTTCGCCAACCACCGTACTTGTAACTGTTTACAGGGTGCCGGAGATTTTCGCGATTAGTCCGGCGTAGCGTATTCGTCATACGTAAGCCAGACTAATCACGGAAAGATCAGGCCCACTGTGAGTAGTTACAAAGAAACAAGGTCTTCCAAGCGTACAATGACAAATAATAAAAAACATAATAAAAAACAATTAATTAAAAAAATACTTTGCCGAACCCCCGGAATACTACGGTATGTGGCGTATCGCACCCGGCACCTACCCCGTATTTTTATGTACCATCGTTTTACGCCGGAAAATGTGCCTAACGGGCACGTTGTCTCAGCATTGAATTTTGAATGGCAGTTACGGCAACTGCCGAGACATTGTAATGTGATGACGTTGGCAGAGTATATCCAACTTCGTCGTCAGAACGCTCCGGTCCCACCGTATACGGTCATTTTTACCATTGATGACGGGTATCGTGATTTTTATGATGTTGCCTACCCACTCCTGCGTACATATAGATATCCCGCAACCTTCTTTGCTACGACAGCCTTTGTGGAGGGTGATATCTGGTTATGGCCTGATCGCCTCCATTATGTCCTTGAACAGACACAACTCTTCGGTGAGGAGTTGACGCTCGGTAATGAAACCGTTAGGTTGTTGGCCGCAACTGCTGAACAAAAAGGAGCAACCTGGCAACTGCTCTCGGACTACTGTATCAATGTTCCTGATGATGAAAAGTGGCGAGTGATCAAACACGTGGAGGATTGCTTACAGGTCGGGGTGCCCGATACGCCTACTTTTGAATTTGCGGCTGCTTCCTGGGAGCAACTGAGAGAAATGGTCGCCAATGGCATAGAGGTCGGTGGGCATACCGTAACGCACCCCGTTCTCAGCAGGCTTGAGCCGGCAAACTTATACGATGAACTTGTTCGGCCCAAAACAATAATAGAGGAAAAAACCGGCAAGGCTCCTGAAACATTTTGTTACCCAAACGGCAGAGATGCTGATATAACCTCGCGTGTTTTGGAAATAGTGAAAGCAAACGGCTGGATGGGTGCGGTGCAGGGGTCGGGTATTGATTTTTCCAACCTGTATCGCCTGCCGCGCTTCGGGGTAACAAATGACAGGTTGGATTTTCTCTGGAAGTTAAGTGGATTTGAACAGATGTTATGGAAGTAGCCTGTTTTGAAGAAATTTTAGGCTTTAATAACGTAGCTCTTCATCTTCTATGCAGGACTGTTAAAAATCAAGGATGCCATAAATGTTGTCATTCCCACGAAGTTATACCGGAAATGTAAAGCGAGTTTTACTGGTTCCCCCGTCCCCGATAACGACATTCGGGGATGACTGCACTCGAGGATGACGGACAGCGTAAAGGCAGGCGGGGTGAACATTGTGTAAGCACAACATGAATACAGCCATATTGCGCCTGAATGATGAATTTGCCTATCCAGTCATTCCCCACAACCCTTCGTCATGGCCGCGGTCTTTTGGGCGGGCATCCAGACAGTTGCCGCCCCACTGGATTCCCGACACCCCACCTTGGGTATGACGCAAGCCCGGCGGTGTTTCTATTGTAGAGCTGGACTTGGTACAAAAGGACCTGGTCCGTCATCCCACAAGAATCCAGCGTCGCAGCACGAGGTGCCGGCTTCCCTCGTCCACGGGAATGACGGAGAAAACTGAGCTTGAATGATAATCACATCATATTAATACATTTGTCATTCCTGCGCGGGAATCCATTATCGTTGCAAGAGTTGTTAGATTCACCTATCCAGCGGAATGACTTCACAGCTACTTGAAGATTAATAATAATCGCATTCTATTGAATATACTGTCATGTTAAAGGTAATCGTCAAAAATGCAGGATCAAACGCCCTGGTCATGGTCGTTAAGATCTGTTTCTCCTTTATCATGGCTCCGGTCATTGTGCACGCCCTTGGTAATTACGATTATGGTTTATGGGAGATTGTTTTTTCCCTGATTGGATATATGGGGATGATGGATATCGGCATGAGGCCGGCAGTTGTTCGCTATGTGGCAAAATTTAAAGCTGAGGATGACCGGAAAAAACTTGATCAGGTTTTTTCCACAGCTGTTGTTTTTAATGCCACTGTCGGTGCGGTATGCTGCGGTGCCTTATTTCTCTGGGCATATTTTAAGCCTGAACTGTTGGCCGAAACAGCAGGTTCAAGCAGCGAACGATATGTCTTTTTTTTAATTATTATCGGCATCCAGATATTTTTTCAATTTCCCGGCTACATTGCCCAGTGTTTTCATGAAGGGTATCAGCGCCATTATCTCAATAATCGTATTACTCTGATCAATACCTTTGTTGGTAACACTATTCTGTATTTTCTGCTGACCAACGGTTATGGCCTCCTTACCCTGGCCCTTGGCAACTGTATCGGCATTTCGCTAAAGTATATGATTTACTTTTTTCTGCTGAGAAAAGAAAAGTACGGTGCCTACCGCTTTGGTCGATCTGATTTATCTAAAAATGTCCTGAAAATGCTGGTATCCTTTGGGGCAAAATCCTTTGTGCAGTCTACTGCCAGCACCATTTCCGGCAGTATCGGTACCCTGGTTATCGGGTTTTTCCTGGGCCCGGCGGTTGTGCCCCTTTATACCATCCCCGGCCGTCTGATCTCTTATGTCAGAGAGTTCTCCATGACTGTAACCAATGTTTTTCTTCCGGTTTTCAGTCATCTCCATGCCGGAGGAGAACAAAAAAAACTCAGAAACCTGTATCTCTCTTCAACTAAATTCATTGTCGGACTGACCTTCCCCGCCTCAATTGGGGTCTGCATGCTGGGCCCGGCATTTATAACCAGATGGATCGGTGCCGAGTATGGCCAGTCAGCACAATTACTTCTCCTATTGCTGACCAGCGGTTTTATGATGCTCATGATCAATCCACTTCATCAGCGTTTTTTGACCGGGATAGGAAAAATTGAGTTTCTGGCCAGGGTCAGAGTAGTTAACGCTATGGTGTTATTGCTGTTCTGTGTACTTCTGGTCAAACCCTTTGGCAAGGAAGGGGTGGCAGGAGGGTTCCTTGTCACCACCCTGATTATTGAGCCGATAATTTTTATTTATACCTGTCGGCAGTTACAGGTTACAGTTTGGGAGTTTTGCCAAAAGGTATATCTAAGAATTGTCATCCCGAATGCGCTCTTGGTTCTCGCTCTCTTCTTCTGTATCAACAGGTGGAATCCGGAAAACTATTGGAGTATCCTACTGGTATCTCTGGTAGGCGGAGTACTGTATCTGGCGCTCTTTCTGCTAATATCTGTCACCCCCGAAGAACGTGTATTCCTGGCTGGGAAAATCAATAAGCAACTGGGCAGGGGGTGAAACATGCTGTTTTTTACCACTTACCTGCTATTTACTGTCAGTTATTTTCTCCACCTTACCTCCCGAGTGCCGGCTTTGGGTGCCGCCAGGTTTGATCTTCTTTTAATGGTGGTCCTGTTTGTTTTTTTTCTTCTGACCCTTGGTGATACGATATCCAGATACAAAGATTCGGTTATTACCAAAAAACTGCTGCTGTTTATTTGTTTTTTTCTGCTCACCATACCTTTGGTCAAATGGCCGGGATCGGTTATTAAATATGGATCTGAGTGGTATCTGAAGGTTGTTTTTTTCTATTTCTTTACCTTGGCTTTTGTCACTACCGAAAAACGACTCAAAGTATTTCTTCTGGTCTTTTTGGGCTGCCAGATTTTCCGTGGCCTGGAGCCCGCCTGGCTCCATTATACCCAGGGGTATTGGGGCGATATTGCTTATAGCCATGTCAACGGAACAATGGTTGGGCTTGACCGCCTGGCTGGTGCCCCCCATGATATTGTTAATCCCAACCAGTTAGCCTGGGTGATTATTAATACCGTACCGTTTCTTTTCTTTCTTGGCTGGAAGCAGAGGGGGTATGTGGCGAAGTTAGGTGTTATAATCGTGTCTGCACCACTCTTGTATGCCCTCATGCTTACCGGCTCACGAAGCGGCCTGATCTGTCTTTTTGCAGTGTTTTTAGGCATAGTGTTTTTCAGTGAGAATCGCTGGAAAAACCTGGCCATTCTCTGCTTTGTTATAACTCCTGTTGCCATTGTAGTTTCCGGTCTGTTGAGTCCGGATATGGCTGAGCGGTACCGTTCAATTTTTGACAGCTCTGCAGTTGGGGCAGATACTGCCCAGGGCCGGATAAATGGCCTGAAAAATAATCTAAGCACCATCATGAACCTGCATGGTCTATTGGGGCATGGACTTGGTACCAGTTCTGAGGTTAATGCTAATTACTTGGGGAGTACCCAGCCCTCCCATAATCTCTATCTGGAAACCTTGCAGGAGGTCGGAGTTGTAGGATTTGTCCTGTTCTTTCGTTACCTCTATGCAATGTTTCAAACGTTGCTGTTGGCGGTGAAAAGATTTGCCAGCCAAAATCAGGGGGATTTTGTTCTTCGGGTTATACAGGCATTGCTGGTCTGGCAGTTTATGCAGGTTATATACGATTTGAGTTGTTTCGGGCTGTCCAGTTGGGAATGGTATCTGTTTGGCGGCCTGGCCGCAGTGACAACCCGGCTTGCATTGGAGCAAAGATCAGCAATGGCAACAGGCGAACAATGGCAACAGGTGAAGAGAGTTTGACACATTAAAGGGATAAGTATGAGTGAGTTACCAAAAGTAAGCGTTATAATTCCACTGTATAATCGCGGCCAGTTTATTGCTCAAACTGTACAATCTGTCCTCGACCAGACCTACCCAAACATTGACCTTATTATTGTAGATGATGGCAGTGCCGATAACTCACGGGAAGTTTTGCAACAATTTGCAGATAAAATAAAACTCCTGGAGCATCCCGGCAGAGTAAATAAGGGACAGTCTGCGGCAATTAATCTCGGGATTCAATCATCTGAGAGTAAATATGTGGCAATTCTTGACAGTGATGATCTGTTTGCTCCTGAAAAGATAGCATTGCAGGTGGATTATCTTGAAAAAAATCAAGATGTTGGATTGGTGTATGGAAACGGTTGCGCTATAGATGAACATGGCAAAAAACTTTACCCTATTTATGAAGATGGACACCAGGAAAATTCTGATCCGGAACGAATCTTAATGGATTGTTATTTTTTGTTACCTAATAACTCTTTGGTCAGGCGTAAGGTGTTGGAAAAGGTGGGCGGGTTTGATGAAGCACTTCGTTCAGCCCAGGATCATGACATGGCAATACGGGTGGCTGAGGTAACAAAATTAGCATACATAGACAAAGAGCTGTTTTATTATCGTCGGCATGGTGACAGTATAAGCGTCAACAATGCTACCCTCAGGTGGAATAACGGTTTTATCATTCTGGAAAAAGCACGCAGGAGATTTAATTACAGATCAGGTGTTATCAGAAAACGGCGCGCTGTACTTTATTTTCGACTTGGTCAATGCTTGCTTGAGGAAAAAAAAGTGGTGTTTGCCTTATGGAACTTTCTTTGTTCCGGCTTTCTTGATCCAATGCGAGCATTGAAAGTTATCGTAGGCAGAGAAGCCATGTCAGGACCACATTAATAATGTCTTCCGAACATATATTAACAAAGCAAAATGTTGTACCAAAAGAATGCTTATTGGAAATTGATTTTATGCGGTTCAGTGCTGCATGGGCACTTGCCCTAACCCTGGTTTTTGCTATAGGTAGTGTTTTGGCAATTTATTATCTGGTTGAACGAAAAGGTTCAGTATTCATACGAAAGCAAATGTTGGCCTTTAAAAGCTAAGGCGGGCTTTGCCCGCAACCCAAATTTGACGCAGTAGGAGCCCCGTCCTCTGGGCGATTGAGTGCATAGTCAGGTGCACAATTCTCGCCCAGAGGACTGGGTTCCTATGCTGTGCCTCAAAATTTTCTTGTTTTTTTATGACAGGAATCCAGGAGTAAGGCACTAACTTCTTAATCCTTGACAGCATGTAGCCTTGTGGATACAATGATGATTCATGATTGAAATTCGTAAAACTGCTATCTTTTCAAAATGGCTCGACGGATTGCAAGATATACATGCCCGCGCACGTATTATGGTACGGATTGAACGATTGTCTTCAGGAAATCCTGGTGATGTCAAGCCGGTGGGGGAAGGTGTGTCAGAGTTGCGAGTCAGCTATGGACCAGGTTATCGAGTTTATTGCAAACAGCACGGAAAACAGTACATCATTTTGTTGGCTGGTGGTGATAAGCGAACTCAAAACAAGGACATAAAAACTGCTCAACGGTTAGCCCGTAACCTGTGAAGGAGACATCATGACTAAAACTATCACTACTCATTACGACCCTGCTGAACATCTCAGAACACCAGATGAAATGGCCGCTTATCTTGAAGCATGTTTTGAAGAAGCAGATGGAGATGCCGCATTCATTGCAAAAGCACTTGGTGACATTGCTCGAGCCAAAGGCATGTCACAAATAGCTCGAGAAGCAGGATTGTCACGTGAAAGTTTGTATAAGGCTCTTTCCGGTGAAAGAATCCCTAATTTTGATACAATTTTAAAAGTTGTTCGAGCATTGGGACTCAAATTACGGGCAGAAACTATCTTACCGACGACAAGCCCGTTGGCTCAACAATCTCATTGAGTCTGGCATTGTTTATTGTGCCGATAGTCCTAAGGCGGGCTTTGCCCGCAACCCAAATTTGACGCAGTAGGAGCCCAGTCCTCTGGGCGATTGAGCGCATAGTCAGGTACACAATTATCGCCCAGAGGACGGGGCTCCTACTGCCTCAAAATTTTCTTGTTTTTTATGACAGGAATCCAGGAGTAAGGCACTTAAATACGAGTAATCTACCCGCATTTAAAATGACTTTAAATAGGTCAAAGACGAAATAGAACTCTGTTGAGATTATCATAAACATGTGCGGAATAGCCGGATTAATCAATAAACACCACGATGCCGAGGCAAACGAACGCCTTGTCCAGAAGATGTGTGCGGTAATCCAGCACCGTGGCCCGGACCATACCGGTACCTGGTCTGAAGGCCGGGTTGGCCTGGGCATGACCCGGCTCAGTATAATTGACCGCGCCGGTGGTTTTCAGCCAATTTACAACGAAGATAAAACCGTATGGATTGTCTTTAACGGTGAGATTTATAATTTCAAAGAACTACGCCGGGAGTTGCAGACCAAAGGCCATTCTTTTTATACCCATTCCGATACCGAGGCAATTCTTCATCTGTATGAAGAATATGGCGAGGAATGCGTTAACCACCTGCGAGGCATGTTTGCCTTTGCCATCTGGGACAAAAAACAACAAAAACTCTTTATTGCCAGAGATCGCCTGGGCATAAAACCCCTTCATTATTATTTTGACGGGAGCTGTCTGCTCTTTGGCTCGGAAATAAAATCTCTGCTCCAGGTCGAAACTCTAACCCCGCAAGTTGATTACCAGTCTCTGGTTTATTACTTTTTTTACGGCTACACTCCTGATCCCGGCTGCATGTTTAAGGATGTTAAAAAGCTGCCCCCCGGTCACACCCTGGTCTGGAAAAATGATACAATTACAGTCAATCAGTACTGGGACGTTGAATATCGTGTTGGTCAGATCCAACCGGAAGAATATTACATAGAACGTTCGCTTGAAATCATGCGGGAGGCAGTACGCATTCGGCTGGTGAGTGAGGTCCCGCTGGGGGCATTTTTAAGCGGCGGTGTGGATTCAAGCCTGGTGGTTGCCCTGATGGCCCAGGAAATGAGTGAGCCGGTAAAAACCTTTTCCATTGGTTTTGAAGACCAGAGTTACGATGAGTTACGGTACGCCCGTATGGTGGCTGACAAATATGAAACTGACCACCATGAAGAGATCGTCCGCCCGGATGCGGAAGAGGTTATTCTTGATCTGGTAAAACAGTTTGATGAACCCTTTGCCGACTCTTCCGCCATCCCCACCTATTATGTCTCCAAAATGACCAAAAAATGGGTGACGGTTTCCTTGAGCGGTGATGGCGGTGATGAACTGTTTGGCGGCTATACCAGGTACCGGGAAAGCAATGTATCCCGATATTCGCAATATGTCCCCGATCTGCTGAAAACAATGTTCAGGAAAACAGTAGTGGAAAATCTGCCGTTTTCCTGCCCCGGCATCAACACCCTGCGCTACCTCTCTTTGCCGGTTGACGAACAGATTGTCTGGCAATACACCAAAATGCTCTCTCCTGTTCATAACTATATTTTCAGCAGGGAAATGCAGGAGAGAGTTGCCACCAACCCTGGCCCGCCATTTGCTGAATACCTGGCAAAGGTTGCCAATATGGACAGGGTAAGTCGAATGCAGTATCTTGATACCAAGACCTACCTGCCGGGAGATATACTTACCAAGGTGGATCGAATGAGTATGCTGGTTGCCCTGGAGGCAAGAGTGCCTTTGCTCGATCATCACCTGGTTGATTTTGCCGCTACCATCCCCCCGCAATACAAGATAAAAAATGGTGAAACAAAATATCTGCTCAAGAAAATTGCTGAACGCTTTTTACCCCTCGAGGTTCTTTACCGTCCCAAACAGGGATTTGCCGTTCCTGTTTCAGAATGGATAAATAAAGAATGGCGTGATATGGCAAGGGAGTTGCTTGTAGGAGAGAGGGCAAGGGGCAGGAATATTTTCAATCCGATTTTTTTACAGAATATTCTCAATGAGCATGAAACCGGCAGAGAAGACCGGGGCCACATAATCTGGACATTGATGGTGCTGGAGATGTGGTTTCGGGAATATATTGATTGATGGGCTCATAAAAACTTCAATTCCGTCATCCCCGCGGAGGCGGGGATCCATAACTACTTGAAAAAAACCGGCCCGGAGACTCCAGCTGCCAGAACACCTCTTGCCTTCGGGATAATGATAAAAATTTTGTTTTTACGAATCCATCGTAGAAGGACAAGCAGACGAGTGGATTGAGGCTGTTTGATGAAAAATAAAATACATATACTGCTGGTTATATGGCATCCAATTGGTGGCATACGCACCTTCTTACGCTATGTTTACGGCCAGTTCAGCTCTGAACAATACCAACTGACTCTTTTACTGCCCGAAACTTCTGAACTTGATGCAACAAAAGAAGACCTGGCCAAGACGGATGCCCGGTTTGAAGCCCTGGCATCACAACCTTCTGCCCTGGCCTTCACCACCAGGATTTATCAGGTCCTGAAGGAGCAGCAGATAGATATTGTCCATTCCCAGGGTTTTACTTCTGGAATTCTGGCAGCAATCCCTGCCAAAATCCAGCGCATACCCCATGTTTTAACATCCCACGATGTTCTCAGGCACGATCAGTTTCATGGTCTGGCCGGGCAAATTAAAAAATTTATTATTTCCCGCATGCTCACCCTGCCGGATATGATACATTCTGTAAGTAATGATGCCCAGGGTAACCTGCTTGAGTTTTTTCCACGACTCAAGAAAAACATGCACAAGCAATGCGTTATTCATAATGGTATTGACCCCACAAGATTTCTTATTGAAGAGCGGGCGGATTTGAAAGGGAAAATAGGCTTGCCCCAAGAAACATTTTTGATTGGTTTCTTTGGCCGCTTCATGCCCCAGAAAGGCTTTGATATTTTGATCGATGCCGTTGAAATACTGGCTGCAAAGGACGGCAGTCCTGATTTTTCCGTTGTAGCATTTGGGTGGGGCGGATTTATTCGGGAAGAGCAGGAAAAAATAGAGCAAAGAGGGTTGAGCCGGTATTTCACATTTCTTCCCTTTGAAGCAAATGTGGCCAAGGCCCTGCGGGGAGTGGATGTTGTGGCAATGCCGTCCCGCTGGGAGGCCTGCCCGCTTTTGCCAATGGAAGCATTAGTTGCCGGTGTGCCGGTTATTGGTACCGATTGTCTGGGATTAGGCGAGGTGTTACAGGGCACACCCGGCACAATCATCCCCGTTGATAATGCTGAGGCTTTAGCCCATGCACTAGCAGGTGAGATGCGGTCTCCAACGTTAAGCAAAATAACAGCGTATCGGCATACCGCTGCCGAAAGGTTTGATGTGCAGAGGCAGGTTGAAGGGGTAAAACAACTCATAAATAGATTCAGTCAATGAATAAACCCTTAATTAACCAAAATATTGTCTGGCTGGCATGGGAACGGCATCGTCGGACACTTGAACTCTGTCGTTATCTTGGTATAACCCCGGTGATATTTGAAAGCTCGTTGCCCCGTTCATTTAAACATCCATTTTTTATTGCCAAAACTTTCTTTTATTTACTACAAAAAAGGCCCAAAGTCCTGATTGTCCAAAATCCTTCAATCATCCTGACTTTGCTGGGTTGTATTCTTCGTCGCTTGTTAGGCTTTTATTATGTTGTCGATGCCCATAATGGCGGCATTATAGCCGATTCACCAATTGGAAAAAAAGTTCCTTTACTGTACAGTTTCTGGCAAAAAGAGGCTGATTTAACCATCGTTACCAATCGTTTTATGGCTGAAATCGTTGAAGGGCATGGTGGAAAAAGTTTTGTCCTGCCTGATAAACTTCCTGAATACAAAGATAACTGTGGGCGTTTTAATGTTGAAGGGCAAATTAATATCCTATGCATCAGTACTTTTGATGCGGATGAACCATTTGAGGAAGTTTTTGCTGCCGCTCAAATGTTACCATCAGATTATATTGTCTATATGACTGGTAATTACACTAATATAGATCCAAATCTTTCTGAAAAATGTCCAAAACAGATTCGGCTGACGGGTTTTTTGAGTGAAGATGATTACTGGTCATTATTATCTACTGTTGACTTAGTCATGGATTTGACTATTAGAGAAAATTGCTTAGTTTGTGGCGCATATGAAGGAATTTCTCAAGGAAAACCCCTAATATTATCAAGCACCGTAATTTTAAAGGAGTATTTTAATAGAGGGGTGGTATTTACAAAAAATGATAGTGAAAATATTCATCAATCTATTATCTCAGCATTATCAAGACTTGATTTTTTAAAGAACGAGGTTCTAGAAGGCAGGGCATTGTTAAAAAAGGATTGGCAAACGCTAGGAAGGAAATTGGAGTACTTGTTGCATGAGGTGCTATGAGAGATAATTGTTCTATTGGTCACATGGCAAATAGGTTGATCATATCAATATGGGAGGTTGTCATGAATACAATAACATCGAAGTGTAAAATTATTTTTATGTTTTATTTTTATTTTATGTCGGCAAGTTGTGTTGTTGGCAACCCATTAATAACGGAGGTTACTGGTGATTTAAAAAATGGCTCTGTGCTAATTATCAGTGGAAGCAATTTTACATCACATGACAAATATGGTGGCACTGATACGTATTTACCTTATTTATGGGAAACATTTGACGAGGCAAATCCATATATAACAAACGCTAAGATCACAAATGGTTACGCAATGTTAGGCTCCACGGATAATAAGGCAAACAGTATGAAATATCTTAAACACCAGCGTTTGGAGCATGCAGAGATATATACAACTTTCTTGGGACGGGAAGTTACAGAGTCGGTTCGTTATTCTTGTGGAGTAAAGGTCAATGGTTTATCTCCAAAATCAGAGTATTTTTTTTCTGGGTGGTATATGACAAGGAATATAAACTCACTTACTGACAATGGAGCTAATCAGTTCAAAACGCTTGATGCTAGCCCATTGAACAATAACAATAAAATATATTTTAACCTTGAGGGGTATGCAGGGTATCCAAGATACAGTATGGATATAGAGTCTTATGAAAAATTATATGCAGGGCCAACATCAAGCTTGGCCCCAGATGGGACGTGGCATAGATTTGATATTTATATATCAGTTCCTGTACCCAACAATTCCTATACTGATATGGTAAAGTTTTGGATAGATGGTGTTTTGGTAGGAACAAGTAAACAGATAGGGAATCTATACAAGTCCGTAGCTGATGTGCAGCCCATTGATGGTATCTATTTTGTTAATTGGATTAATAATAGTAGTAATTCTCCATTCTATATTTTATCTGATGACGCATTTATTGATTTCACCCAGGCTCGTATTGAAATTTCTGATTCTTCTGTTTGGGATGAGACTGTGCCCGTTCATAAAGAGTTGCAAATTCCAATTAGTTGGGAAGGCGGTAATATTCAGATAAAAGTAAACCAAGGCTCCCTAGCTAATTTATCAGATAAATACCTGTTTGTTGTAGATGAAAATGGTGTAGTTTCTGAGGGGTTCCCGTTATCTAGCCTTGGTGGCCAAAAACCAGCTCCGGTTCAAGGATTTCAGGTACAGTAGTTTAGTCGTAAAATTGTGGAAGTAAATTTTCCTATGTTAAGGTGAATACTATTCAATTTTCAAATTTTGAGGTTGTAAAGGTCAGCATGAATAATGTTGACCTTTACAACCTTTTTTTATTTGTTGCTTTTGTTCTTCTGGCATTGTTTTGGAGAAAAAAGCAAAAATCCCTTGGTGTAATCTCCTCTCAGGTACTCAGCATACCACAAACAACGCAACTCAAGGGGCTTGCTATCCTGTGCGTGGTTATAGGGCATTTCTGGGTTCATGTTGTACAGCAGACCCCCTTCTTCTTGTTTGGGGGTGATGCTGTTGCCCTGTTTTTAATGTTATCGGGTTTCGGGATAACTGTTTCCGCACAGGGTAAGAGCGAAAATGCCTTTATTTTTTTAAAAAAAAGAGGGGTGAAAGTGTTAATCCCGTATTGGTTCAGTACGATCTTTATCTTATTACTGGATTATTTTTTGCTAGGTAGAACCTATACCTGGCAAAATTATGCTCTAACATCTCTAGGAATTAATCTTAATTCTACCGTTCGGAATATTGATTATGTCAGGTGGTATATAACTTTTCAGCTATTCTGGTATCTTGTTTTCACTGTTTTTCGTTATTGTAAGGGGTATATAGCAATCGCGTGTATCGTGGCCGTACCAGCTGTCCTGTTTGTTTTTGATTATTATGTGACTCATTTTGGCTGGTATCAGATTTTTGCATTTCCAGCAGGTGTCCTGCTCGGTTTATTTTATGAGCCTGTAAAAAATTTCTTCAATCGCCATGTGTGGCTCTTGACATGTCTCTCCTGCGTTATGTTCTGTTGTATTCTTGTTTTTAAAATTTATAGTTATCAGGTTATTGAACCCTATATTCCCAGCATCGTTTTTAAGGCAGTGAGAGAGGGCACAAGTATTTTGCTCTGTCTATGTATGATTTGTATTTTTGCATTGGTGGGGCGGCAAGGTCGGGTCTCAGTTTTTTTGACCTTTTTGGGAGGCATCTCGTATGAAATATTTCTTCTGCATGGGCCATTTTTAGTGAAATATAATCCGGTAATATATCCAGGGAGGCCTGTAACGGTGCTGCTGGGTTTGGGACTTTACCTGGTGTTAATGGTGATACTTGCACTCGGTTTTAAGAAGATCGTCGGGGTAGTTAACCATGCCTTTGTGTAAAAAACGTCCTCAAATCATTGTGTTTG
Organism: Deltaproteobacteria bacterium; assembly: GCA_024280455.1. Classification (GTDB taxonomy): domain Bacteria; phylum Desulfobacterota; class Desulfobulbia; order Desulfobulbales; family Desulfobulbaceae; genus DRLX01. The sequence continues at coordinate 20,915 of JAJRQC010000142.1, forward strand.
TGCTTTTGGTGTTAGTGTTGCTGTTCAATGGGTATTATTTCTTTTTACGGAGAAATGTCGGCCCGGTGTATTATCTAGATAGCTTTTTTTCACGCCCGCAAGATGCTATTGTACAATCTGTCGCTTACGTGATGTTGAAGGAAGAATATGAACAGCTGAATTCATTGTATGCACGAGGGGAGTATACAGTTTTCCTTGGAGACAGTATAACTCGTCGTTTTATGCTTGATGAGTATTTTCCTGCAGAGAAAATACTCAACAGGGGGATCTTTTCTGATACGACAGAGGGTTGTCTTGCCCGGTTGGAGACGAATGTTAATACGCTGTTGCCGGTAAAGACGTTTATATTAATAGGCCATAATGACTTGCCTTACAGGGATTCTCGGCAGATTGTTGAAAATATAGAAACAATTGTACGATCCATTTCTGGAGGTAGCAAATATCTTCAAAGTATTTTGCCCGTGTTTGGTGATAAACCGGGAATAAACAAAAGAATTGTTTCAATAAATAGTGAATTGGAAAAATTCTGTATTGAAACAGAGGGTTGTGTTTATATTGATTTACATTCTTTCTATGTCGACAAAGAGGGGGGATTGGATGCCAAGTATTCACTTGATGGTGTTCATCTGAATCAGAATGGCTATGATTTGTGGCGCAGACTTATTTATAAAAAAATAATAACCCAATAATGACCTTAGGGTGGAGAGCGGGATGACAGAGTTATTCGTTAATCATAATGTAATGAAAATCTCTCTGGCTGATTCTGGGCTTGATATCTTTGTTGTACTTGCACTAGTGCTGTTATTGTGCATTGTCTCTATGAGAAAAAGAGACATAATATTTCTGGATCTCGGCACTTCCCTTATGTTTCGTGGTCTGGCTATTCTGTTGCTCTTGTTTGGACATTTTTCAGAGATGTGTCTGGCCCATGATGCCCGCTTGCCTGTTGATGGTGGTTTTCTGGCAGTTTGTATATTTCTCTTTTTATCTGGTTACGGCCTGGTGCAGCGATATGGTGTAGGTTGTATAGAGGGCAGTTTCTTGCCCAATAGGTTGTTGAGACTGTTTGTACCGCTCTGGCTGACTTTAACTCTCTTTGTTTGGCTTGATAAATGGTTGTTGGGTTTGTCACATCCTTTGTGGGAGGTTGCAATGAATTATTGTGGAGTGATGCTCAATGGGGCTTTTGTGCGAGTTAACAGTCCGGCTTGGTTTGTTGATTATATTCTGCTTCAGTATGTAATTTTCTTTTTTCTGTTTAAGAGTAGTTTGGGGATCAGAAAAAAAATAGTCTTCCAGTTTATAGCATCAGTTGCTCTGGCCATATGTATTTATTCAACCGCACTTTTTGATTATTTTAGTATCTGGCTCCAGTATACGCTGGTCTTTCCGTTTGGAGTATTTTTCGGTTTGATAACCCGTAATGCCAAGCTACAGAGAGGGTTGGTTGGTGAGCGAGGTGGGAAAGTTGTCTATGTTGCGCTGTTGTCAGTAGTAGCCTCAATGTGTATAATTTGGGTTACTGGTGAGTTTTCCTCACAAATTGGTCATCATCCAAAACTGTTGATGCAGCAAATTGCTGTGTTGGGATTTGTGATTTCCGGGGGATACGTATTGTGTGCTCTGAACGTAGAAAGTTTGTTCCTCGTATTTTTAGGGAAATATTCATTTGAGATTTTTCTGCTTCATCTGCCATTCATGGTGAAGTATGATTTTGTCTTGTTTCGCAAGCCACTTGTGCTGAGCAGTTTGTTGTACTTGGCTGTGCTTATTGCTTTATCGGTGGCATTGCAGAAAACCTCAAATTTGATAAGAAATTCTATCGTGAAAAGATTCGCCTTCTAAGGTAATTGATACATTTTTGTGCAAACCATTTGGCAGACTCTATTTGTGTAAAAAGAGAAAAAAACAAGTCATCGAGCCGAATCGGATCAACTATTTTTTGTTTGCCGGGTAATAAAAGCTGGAGGTACGAGTTTAGAAAAGGGAGCAACGAGATATTTCCTTTCAGGATATGGATGATCCCTGAGGTGAAATCACCAGGATAGTGGAATGTCTCCAAGTAAATGCTTGGTTTGAATGTCGTTGGTTTGTTGAACGGAATACCTGTCAACGATGCGTAGTAATAATAGGCCATATCAAATCCAGCTGAGCTGGGGTAATAGGAATATCCTGGTAAGCGAGGGTTCACTTCAGTCAGCATAAATGCTTTTTTATTTGGTACATAAAAGTACTCAACATGGGCAAATCCTCTCCATTTCATTTCGGAGAGGATTTTTTTGGTTTTTTCAACGAGTTCTGGACAGGGTGCGAAATGACCGGCAAAGAGGCGGCTGGAGTAGGTCCCGTCCTCATTGAGTGAGCATCGTGTTCGCTGAATAGTAAAAAAACCTGCGGCTTGGCTGTTTGGATCGTATACGGTCTCACAACTCCAGTTGTCAGTCATGGGGTATTGATGCCATTCCTGGAGGATGATTCGTGACATCCTGGATGCGTATGCCTGATGGTTGACAGTTTTGTTAATTCTGTCCCAGCACTCTTCAATCTGATTTTTTTTCGTGAGCTTGTGATACATACCACCGGCCAGGGTTGTACCTTTGAGAATAACCGGTTTTTCAAATGTATCCCATGCTTCGAAAATATCATTTACACTCTCAACAAGCTGGGTTTTTGGCATTGGTATGTCAAGTGATGTTGCCAGCTTGTAGCATTCCCATTTGTCGAAAGTCTCTTCAAGTAAGATAGGATCGGAAATGGTTAACAAATAGCCGGCATCTTTGAGTCGTTGCTGGTGTTTGGCGATGGCAACTGCACATGGGTCATTGGAATAGATCAGTACACCTTTTTCTGGCAGGTTTAACAAAAAGTCAATATACTTATCTTCTCCATTGTCAAGGCTGGGTGATTGTATTTTTTTGGTAACGTATCGTGAGTGAAATGCCGGGCAATCTTCTTTACTGCTCAAGGCCGTTACAGGGATACCTTTGCGGCCAAAAGATTGAATAATACCTGATTGTGAGCGGAAGTCGCAATCAAGAATAATTGCTGGAATAGCTGGTTGGTTAGTCATTATTGCATTATACAATGATTTAAGTTGAAAAACGATATGATATGTAAAATTTTACCAATTAATTGTCCTTGTCAAACACTTTCATAGATTAATTCCTGACACTGAAAGATACAGAAAAGCCTCCATCTTTCCAGCTAGTCTGACTCAAACTGACGTCCAGTGTGAGCCGTTACTACCAAAAATAAATTTCAAATAG
>JAJRQC010000143.1 GCA_024280455.1 Deltaproteobacteria bacterium
ATAGGGAACCCGGTGTAAATCCGGGACGGGCCCGCCGCTGTGACCGGGGACGAACGTTGCATGAATGTCACTGTCTGATTTCTCAGACGGGAAGGCGCAACAAGTAGAAAGATCCGGGAGTCAGAAGACCTGTCTGAAAAGAAAACGGCATGTATATGCCTGTAAGAATGTGCTGTGTTGTTCGCAGTACCATTCTGTCACACGTCCTCGTGGAAATGGATGGTGGCGTAAAAAAGTATTCGTGGAAAATCAGGGACCTCGAATCTGTTTATTTTTCAATAAATGGATCCGGGGTTTTTTTATGTAAGGCGTTTGCCCCGCATCTGTTTCGCTGATGTAACGCCTTTGATTGCCCCCTGGTTTGTATGCTTCAAGGATACTCTTTCATATTTTTTGCCCTGGTGGCAAATCTCTGTGCATTCTTCTGCCTGCTCAACAGCTGCCGCAAATCGTCGCTACACATCTTGACCCTGGTTTCCTGCGCCTGCGCTTTTTCTTTTTTTCTTCGCTATTTTCATGCCTTTCCCATGTTGCCCATGTATGCCGGTCTGCATGGGACGCTCTGTCTATTGGTTGTCTTCCAGTTCATCGCCTCTACCCGTCCCTCTTTCCGGAAGTTAGAAGGGGTACTCCTGCAGGGAATAATCATCCTGCTTAGTCTTGTTCTTCTTCTGTTTACCAAAGACTTTTATCTGCCCATGCTCCGTTCCATAACTGTTTGGTCGCATGTTTTCCTTTTGACCGGAATCATGGCCAGGGCATGCCTGCTGATGGCAGTGACGAAGGGAGCGGGTTTTCTTCTTATTCGCCCCACAAGGCGACAGGCTGGAACAGGGTTGGCTCCGGCAACATCCTGGGGGCTGTGGGGTTTTGTCTGGCTGAGTCTATCCATGTTCAGCGGTGAACTCTGGTCCTATCTCGGCTGGGGCACCCCAGTGGTCTGGCATGATCCGGCAATTACCACCACTATGGCAATGTGGTTTTATTGGATTGCTTTTCTTCATCTCCATTACAGCCGGGTCTGGAGAAGTCGAGATCGTGCGATCTTCATGGTGGCGGGCGGAGTACTCCTTCTTTTCTCCTTCTGGCCGGACATGGGGCCGTTCCGCTCTCCTTTCCAGGGGACGCCATGAAATCCACGAGTCCTTTTCCTGTGCGGATATATCGTTTTTTTACGAGTATTCGGCTGGCTGTCATCCTGCTGGTACTTTTGGCTGTTGATCTCTGTTTTGCCTATATCAGCCTCAATGGCCGTCAATCCCTGTTCGATGCAATGAACAGGCAGTCCATTGGGGCCTGGATAAGCACCTACGGGGTGGAAAACATTCAACACACTGCCTGGTTTTTTACCCTTCTTTTTCTTCTATCTGTTCTGGTGCTTAACACGCTAGTCTGCACCGGAGACCGCCTATGGAACCTGATCCGCAGATGGCGCACAGCAGGAGCCAACAGACGAGTCTGGTTTTCCCTGGCCACCCATATCATGCATCTAAGCGTGGTGGTGATTCTCATCGGCTATCTGCTCAGTTACACCATGACCCGGGTCTCCCCGAGCCTGGCCGTTGTGCCGGATCTGCCGACAAAAATTGCCGGCACGGAGATCTCGCTGGAACTTCTTGAAATGAAGCTGCCGGTGTACGAAGGCAGCCGACTGGAACCATTCTCCGGACGAGTCATTCAGCCAGAAATTCTTCTCAGGATGACATCCCACAACGAAAGTCGTACTGCCTGGCTCGGATTCAACAAGCCTGTCCGCTTTCTGGGTCACACCCTGTTTTTACAAAATTTTTCACCAAGGAATAACTCCTCAATGAGCCGATCCCGCTATATTGTCATCGATGTACGCAACGACCCCGGTGTTTTGTTCTATTTCGCCGGTATTATCTTTTTCCTGGCAGGTATGGTCGGCGTTGTCTTTTTCCGCCCTGTCCGGAGGTGTTCAACATGAAACATGGCTTTGTCATTATTTTCATACTTTTTCTTCTTGTTCTCGCCGCTTGCGAGCAACAGGAAAAACCTGCAAAAAAAACCAAATCGTTTTTACAGATTGGCGAATTTACCATCACCAGGGAAAGTGACTCTCTGACTCTGGCCCGGGATGGCGCCGGTCGTACCCTTGCCCTGGTACCACGGGACGCCCCTGCTCCGGAGGGATATGCACCGTCCATGATCATCCGTACTCCGGTCCGGCGGGTGGCAGCCTATGGCTCCTTTGATGTGGCAACTCTGCGGGCCCTTGGTGTGCTAGATGAAACTCTGGTGGCAGTCACAACCCCACGGGAAAAATGGTTTGTGGATGATGTCCAGCGTGGCATGGACTCCGGAAAAATTATCTACCTGGGCAACCCAGGTGTCATCGACTATGAGCGTTTGAAAAAACAAGCGCCGGAACTTGTGCTTACCTGGGATCCCTCTATTATTCCCATGCTGGATGAATTGGGTATTGCCTGCGTCATTACCTCAACTCCGGTAGCCATGTGCCTCAACGCCCGCATGAGCTTTGTCAAATTCCTGGCTCCGTTTTTCAAGCGGGAAAAGGAGGCTGAGGATTTTTTCCGGCGGGTCAACGACAGCCTGGCGGACATCAGGGCACGCACTGCAGGAGTGCTTGAAAAACCCAAGGTCATGTGGGGTGATATGTACGAAAAACGAGTGCTGGTGGAGCCGGGCAACGCCTGGATCGGCGAACTGGTGGTCCTGGCCCAGTCCGGCTATCTGTTTGAAGATGTCTACGGAACCTCCTGTATCGAAATATCCATGGAGCGGTTTCTCTATAGCGGTAAGGATGCTGATATCTATTTCACGTACCGTACCCCTGTCACCGGTGCATCTTCCAAAGCAACCCTGGCCAGGCTCAACCCGCTTATGGCAGGCATCAAACCCCTGGGGCCTGGGGGAAAGGTCTATGCTCCTCTTCCACATTATTCCCAGTCCGGTGACAAACTCGATGAAATCTTCACCGAGCTCTCGGCCATTATGCATCTGGAACTCTATCCGGACTATACCTTGAAATACTTTCAGCAAATTCCCGATATTGACCCACCTATTACCAACAGTGGAGAAGAACAATAATGAACCAGTCGCCTCAGGTGCAGCCCTCGATACCTTATGGACTGCAACGTCCGTTGTCTCTCTTTGCCATTCTCTTCCTGGTGGTGCTGATCATGATGGTGGTAAATATCTGTACGGGCAGTGTTACGATATACCTGTCACAGCTTTTTCATCTCATTCTCCGACCGGACAACACCACCGAGAGTTTTATTCTCTGGAAGATCAGACTCCCCCGAGCCGCAGCCGCCGTGCTCTGCGGCGGGTATCTAGCCGTCTCCGGCCTGCTGCTTCAGGTCTATTTTCGCAACCCGGTGGTGGGGCCTTTTATCCTTGGCATCTCCTCCGGTGCCACCCTTATGGTTTCCCTGGTCATGCTCACCTCCCTGACCATGCAGCTTCATATTATTACTCCCTTTACGGTGACTCTGGCGGCCATGGCGGGAGCGTGCATTGTCATGACCATTGTTGTTGCCATTGCCTCAAGGGTTAAAAACGGCATCACCCTGCTCATTATCGGACTGATGATGGGATACCTCTGTCATGCTGTGACCTCGGTGCTTACGGCCCTGGCCGAGAAAGAGCAGGTTAAAGGATTTGTCCTCTGGCAGCTGGGTAGTTTCTCCGGGTTTAAATGGGATGAGATTTCCCTTCTTTTGCTGGTTGGCGGTCTGCTCCTGATGATTGTGTTTCTGCTTGCCAAACCTTTGAACGGCTTTTTGCTTGGTGAAGAGTACGCCATGTCCATGGGGATCAATATCCGGATTTTCAGAATGCTGATTCTCTTTCTCGCCTGTTCCCTGGCTGGAATGATAACCGCCATGGCAGGGCCGGTGGCCTTCATAGGCCTGGCCATTCCCCATATGGCACGAATGATTTTCTCCACTTCTGACAACCGGATTCTTATCCCCGGCACCTTTTTTCTGGGCGCCCTGGTGGCAAGCGGCTGCGATTTCATTGCCCGTGCTCTCCTCTCACCGGTGGAATTACCCTTATCGGCAATCACCGCCTTTTTCGGAGCGCCGGTGGTCATCTGTCTGCTTATGAAAAAAAGAGTACAATTATGAATTATTCATACACGAACGCCAAAACTGCAGCCCTCACTTGCCACAACCTTGTGGTGGGATATACAGACAAACCGGTCATCAGCAACATAAATCTCTCTTTTGAAACCGGGCAGTTCATTACCCTGCTCGGTCCAAACGGAGCCGGAAAAACCACCCTGCTCCGTACCCTGTCCAGACACCAGGAAGCACTGGCCGGATCAATCCGGGTCGGCGGACAACCCCTTACACAATTACGCCAGGCCGATCTGGCTAGAATAATGGCCGTAGTTCTTACCGACAAGGTCACCCCACCCCTGTTCACAGCCTTTCAGTTTGTTGCCCTGGGCCGTTATCCTCATACCGGATTCCTGGGCAGACTGACTGATAAAGATAACGATGTGGTTTTGGCTGCACTGGCCGCGGTACACGCCGATGATCTGAGCCATCGTGACTTTGCCGACTTAAGTGATGGGGAACGACAGAAAGTATTGGTCGCTCGTGCCCTGGCTCAGGAACCGAAAATTCTGCTGCTGGATGAACCGACAGCCCATCTTGATCTCAAACACCGGCTGGAGGTCATGGCTATTCTGCGTAATCTCTGCCGGGATAAAGGGATTACCGTGATTGCCTCTTTACACGATGTGGATATTGCCGCCAAGATTTCCGACCGGGTCGCCCTGGTCAAGGGTGGTGCAATCACGTCCTGGGGCAGTCCGGAGCAGATACTGACATCTGAAACAGTGGCAGATCTCTATGATTTTCGCACAGCCTGCTTCAGCCACCATCTCGGTTCTATTGAGATTCGTGGTGACCAATACAGGGACCGGGTCTTTGTGGTTGCCGGCATGGGAAAAGGAGCCTCTATCTACCGAATGCTTGCCAAGAGGGGCTACGGTATCAGTACCGGGATGCTGCTTTCCAACGATCTGGACTGTTATGTGGCGGCTGGCCTGGGGGCAAAATGTATAAGCCAGCCTCCGGGTGCTGTCTTTACGGAAGAAACCAGAAACCTTGCCCTCCGGGAAATGGAGGCCAGTGACATGATTATTGAGGCAAACCACCATACCAACGGTCCATATCAGGAGAATCAGGATCTGATACGCAGGGCCGCGCAAATGGGCAAGCCGGTGTTCAGTTTCAGGACTGCTTCCGGCAGGAATGAAACCGATGGGATAATCGCCGTTGCCGACAGCAGTGAACTGTTCACCGCTATGGAGGTACATTGTCCATGAACAAGCACCAATACACGCTCTGTTATTACTCCTCCGGCGGCATGGAACTCCCCTCACTAAGTCAGGGACTTGCCGGTTACCGTGCTGACGGCGGCAAGGTCAAAATCATTGCCAGAACCCAGTCTCAGCTCTTTGACGAGAAACAAAAACGCCGTTTTGTTGACCAGGCCATGGCTGCTGATGTAGTCATCATTATTCTCCACGGTGGCCAACCCTCCTTTCCGGCCTTTGACCTGCTGATTACGGCCTTGGCCGCGGCTGATCCCGCCAAACGACCCCATCTGCATATCCAGCCCGGCAGCGGGGACGAGGATTCCCTGCAGGCCGCCAGGGAGCACAGTTCAGCCTTTGGCACCCAGACCTGGGATCTAATTCACAACTACCTGAGCCATGGCGGTCACCGCAATTATCACCATCTTTTCACCTGTCTTGCCGGACTGGTGCAGGGAAAATCCATGGCTGAGTGTCCGGAGCCTGTAAAACCGGTCAATGAGGGCATTTACCATCCGGACCATGGGGGAATTCCAAAGCTTGACGAATATCTCAACAAACAGATCGACCCAAAAAAACTCACCGTTGGCCTCTGGTTTTATCAGACCTACTGGCTCAACAACAATCTCAGTTTCATCGATTCCATCATCAGGGCCATTGAGGCCCAGGGCGCAAATGTCATTGCCGTTTTTCATCTGCGCTATAAAGACGCGGATCGGGGGAACCGTGGAGCTGATTATATTGTTGACCATTTTTTCACGGATAAGGATGGAAATTCCCGAATCGATGTCCTGATCAATCCCCTTATGTTCAGCCTGGCCATGGCCGGAGACAAATACGACGGCCTGCTGTCCCGTCTCGGTGTTGTTTGCATCCAGGCCATGTTGTCCATGCGATCCCGGCAGGAGTGGCAGGATTCAGTTCAGGGGATGTCCAGCGCTGATGTCAGCTTTTCAGCTGCCCAGCCCGAGTTTGACGGCAATATCATAACCGTGCCGGTTTCCACCAGGGAGCAGGACGAGGTGTGTCCTCTCACCGGTGGACTGATAGCCACCAATCAACCCCTGCCGGAACGGGTGGACAAGATGGTGCGACTGGCGCTCAACTGGGCCAGATTACGCCGTATAACCAACAGTGAGCGCAAGGTGGCCATTATCTTTCACCATTACCCGCCGCGTAATGACCGTATTGGCTGCGCCGCTGGACTGGACAGCTTTGCCTCGGTCAAAATGCTGCTCGATCGCATGGCCCAGGAAGGGTACCGGATTGAGCAGTCGTATGAGTCCGGTGATGAACTGGCCGGGGAACTGCTCGCCAAAATGACAACAGATCGGCGCTGGCTCACCCCGGATATGATGGCAGAGAGAGCCTGCGCCCAAGCCGGTCCGGAACACTACCTGGACTGGCATAACGAACTGCCGGAGAGCATCGCCTGTAAAATGATCAACGACTGGGGCCAACCTCCCGGTGATCTTTTCGTCCATGCAGGGAAACTCCTTTTCGCAGGTCTTGTCAACGGTAATGTCTTTCTCACTATTCAGCCGCCACGCGGATACTTTGAAAATATCGACAAGATCTATCATGATCTCTACCTCTCCACCCCCCACCATTACCTGGCCCAATATCGCTGGATTCGTGATGTCTTCAAGGCGGATGCGGTAATCCATGTGGGCAAGCACGGCAGCCTGGAGTGGCTTCCCGGCAAAGCTCTGGGGCTCTCGGAAAGCTGTTACCCTGATCTTGCCATCATGGAACTGCCCAATATTTATCCATACATCATCAACGATCCCAGCGAGGGTACCCAGGCCAAAAGGCGCAGTTATGCCTGCATCATCGATCATCTTACGCCTGCCTCGACCAACGCCGATCTTTACGAGGATCTGGCCGAGCTTGATCAGCTACTGGTTGACTACGCCATGGCCACAGGTGAAGACCCGGGCAAAGCGGAGGTCCTGCGGCCCATGATCTGGGAGGCGGTGGAAACGGCCAATCTCCATCGGGATCTCGATATTGACCAGGACACTGCCATGGCTGATTTTGACCGTTTTCTCGAACAGTTGCACGAATATCTCCATGAGCTCTCCGACACCATGATCGCAGACGGTCTGCATACTCTTGGGCTGGCTCCGGAAGATGACCGGCTGCAGGAATTTCTTGTCCAACTCACCCGGCTCGCCAATGGCAGTGTCCCTTCCCTGCGCGAGGCTGTTCTGGAGGAGATGGGGTTCACCCTTGATGAGCTGCTTGCCGCCCGGGGTCGGCGGGAGGAACGATTTCAGGGTTGCACCGGAGCTGAAATCATCGCCAGTGCACACAGTCGCGCTCTGAGCCTTATACAGAAACTGGCGAACACCGACTTTGATCCCGGTCTTGTCCATACCCTGACCGACAACCTGCAGATCAATGAGGTGCTGCTCTATATTGCAGAGACCCTTGTCCCGAACATCAGGTTGTGCAGTGAGGAAATTGACGCGACCATGACCAGCTTGAGCGGCGGCTTTGTGAGGCCCGGCCCTTCCGGAGCTCCCACCCGGGGCCAGGCGGATATCCTGCCCACAGGACGGAACTTTTACTCGGTTGATCCGCAAAAAATCCCCTCGCCTGCAGCCTGGGAAGTGGGCAAACGGTTGGGGGATGAGCTGGTTGCCCGTTATCTCAAGGAAACAGATAACTACCCGGACTCCATTGGTATTATTGTTTATGGCGGCGCCACCATGCGCACCCGGGGGGACGATATTGCCGAGATTTACTATCTCATGGGCTTAAAACCGGTCTGGCAGAAGGGCAGTGGCCATGTTTCCGGTCTGGAGGTAATCCCGGCTGAAAAACTCGGCCGCCCACGCCTTGATGTGGTTCCCAGGGTCAGCGGTTTTTTCCGGGATGCCTTTCCCAATCTCATGGAACAGCTTGACGAGGCAGTGGCCATGGTTGCGGCGCTCAATGAGCCACCGGAGAGCAATATCCTCAGACGCAATGTTCTGGCCGACATTGAAGAGTATAAACAACAGGGTATGAGCGAGAAAGAGGCCATGCGGGAAGCGACATTCAGGGTCTTTTCCTGCCCACCCGGCACCTACGGCGCCGGGGTCAGTGAACTGATCGAATCCAAAAACTGGCAAAGCCAGGAAGATCTCGGCAACAATTACATCCGTTATTCGGCTCACGCCTACGGCCGCGGCAGTTATGGCAAACAGAAACCGGAAAACTTCCGGCGTCTGCTCGCCCGCATGGATGTCACGGTCAAGAATGAGGACTCACGGGAATACGACATGATGTCCTGTACCGACTATTACAACTATTATGGTGGTCTCATCGTGGCAGCCAAAACCGTACGGGGCAAGCTGCCCCTTGCTATCATGGGCGACAGCTCTGATCCAAAACGAGTCAGGATGCGTACTACTTTTGAAGAGGCCAAACATGTCCTCAGGTCAAGACTTGTCAATCCCAAATGGCTGAAGGGGATGAAACGGCACGGCTACAAGGGAGCGGGTGACATTTCCCACATGATGGACGTGGTGCTCGGCTGGGATGCCACTGCCGAAGTCATTGAAGACTGGATGTATGAGGCTGTTGCGGAAAAATATGTCCGGGACAGGGAAATGCGGGACTGGATGAACGAGGTCAACCCCTATGCCCGGCAAAATATCATTGAGAAACTGCTGGAAGCAATTGCCCGGGGCATGTGGCAGGCAGACAGCGAAATGGAAGATGAGCTGCGGGAAGCCTATCTTGAGATCGAAGGCGACATTGAGGAACGGATCGAATGAGCAATGTACAGTTCCGACAAAAAGAGATACTGGGAAAGAAAACCCGAAAACATTCAGGATCCCGCCTTTACCCCTTTGCCGCCCTGGTCGGCCTTAAAGAGTTGCAGCTTGCCTTGCTGCTTGGTTGCGTGAATCCGGGCATTGGCGGCGTGTTGATTCGGGGTGAGAAAGGCACGGCCAAGTCCACAGCCGTGCGGGGACTTGCCGAGCTGCTTCCCGACATCGAGGTGATTTCCGGCTGTGCCTTTGGTTGTGATCCCCAAAATACCGGACAATGGTGCGCGGACTGCCGCAGTCGGCGACAACCAGTTACAGCGTTGCGCAAGGTGAAACTTGTCAACCTGCCCCTTAATGTCAGCGAAGACCGACTGGCCGGTGGTATTGATTTTTCCGCGGCCGTCAGGAGCGGCAAAACCGCTTTTCTGCCGGGCCTGATGGCCGAGGCCCACCGGGGCATCATCTATATCGACGAAGTAAATCTCCTTGATGATCATATAGTTGATCTGATTCTTGATAGTGCGGCATCGGGATGGAATGTCGTGGAACGGGAAGGCATCAGCTTCAAACATGCCGCCCGTTTTACTCTCATCGGCACCATGAACCCTGAAGAAGGAGAGCTGCGGCCGCAATTTCTTGACCGTTTCGGGCTTTGCGTCGAAGTTCAGGGCTGTGCTGATCTTGAACAAAGGGTGGAACTGATTAAAAGAGGAGATGATTTTGACCGCGATCCGGCTTCATTCTGCCAGCGATTTGCGGGTAAAAGTGAGCAGATCGGCTGCCGGATAAGGGAAGCACAACAAAAACTGACCACGATGCGCCTGTCCCCTGCCATACGCACCTTTATCAGTGAACTTTGCCTGGCAAAAAATGTAGCCGGACACCGGGCTGATCTGGTTTTGGAGCAGGCCGCCATAACCACTGCGGCTCTTGCCGGAGAAAACGAGGTCACAATGGCCCATGTCCGGCAGGTTGCGCCCATGGTTCTGCTGCACAGGCAGCGGGAGAGCCAGCCACCTCCGCCACCTGAACCTCCGCAGAACAGCGGGGATGGTGATGACCAGGGGGAAGAAAATTCTGCGGACAACCAGAGTCAGAGTGAGCATCAGGAGACCGGTCAGGAGCCGGAGGAAGGACAGCAGGAGTCACCTGCAGACGGCGGGCAGCAGCAAAATGATGGAGCAGATGAGCAGGAAACTTCCCCCAAAGAAGATAACCAACATCCCGGCTCAGAAGATAATAACCAGGGGCAACTTTTTGATATCGGTGCCCCGTTTACCATCAAAAAAATATCCACTCCAAAGGATCGACTTGCCCGCCGGGGCAGCGGTCGCAGGTCACGCTCACGGGTTGCGCAGAAACAGGGACGCTACAGCCGGGCCAGCCGTCATGGCATATCAGGCGATATTGCCCTTGATGCCACCATCAGGGCGGCGGCACCGTTTCAAACCCACCGTAAAGGAAAGCTGGCCCTTAACCTGGTTCCCGATGATTTCCGTTATAAAATCAGGGAAAAGCGGATCGGAAACCTGCTTCTTTTCCTGGTGGATGCTTCAGGGTCCATGGGAGCCAGGGGGCGGATGGCTGCATCCAAGGGCGCAGTGATGTCGCTTTTGCTTGATGCCTACCAGAAACGTGACAAAGTAGCCATGATTTCATTTCGTGGTCAAGAGGCGGTGGTCAACCTGCCGGTTACCGGCTCGGTTGAAATGGCGGGAAAGCTGCTGGCCGAGATGAGAGTGGGAGGCCGAACCCCTCTGGCGGCAGGGCTTGTGCGAACCTATGAGCAACTGCGTAATTATCTGATCCGGGAGCCGGCCGGCAGGCCCATTGTCATTATTATCACCGATGGCAAGGCCAATGTCAGCCTTGGAGAGACCAAACCGGTTGACGAAATGCTGAAAATCGCCTCAACCATGGCTGCCGAACAGAGGGCAAAATATATTGTGGTGGATACCGAAGAGGAAGGACTGCTTACCTTTGGCCTGGCCGGAAAAATGGCCGATGCCCTGCAGGCCGATTTTTTTAAAATAACAGATCTCAAGGCCCGGGATCTTGTCCATATTGTGAGGGAAAAACAGTGAAAAACAAGAGAACCTATCCGTTTGTCGCCATAGTCGGTCAGGAAAAGATGAAACTGGCCCTGATCCTCAATGTTATCAACCCTTCTCTGTCCGGAGTTTTGATCAGGGGGGAGAAAGGTACGGCAAAATCAACGGCTGTACGGGCCCTGGCCGAAATTTTACCGGTAATAAAAAAAATAGGCGATTCTCCATTTGGCCTCGATCCGGATAATGAATATGAAAATTTTCTGGAAATATGCGCCATGCTTGGGCAGCCCGCACGGCCACTGGATCAGCTCGATATCAGAGAACAAAAGGTCAAAGTGGTTGAGTTGCCGGTGGGGGCCACAGAGGATCGGGTGGTCGGAACCCTTGATCTTGAACATGCTCTGCAAAAAGGAGAAAAACGTTTCGAGCCCGGTCTGCTGGCCCAGGCCCATCGCAATATTCTTTATGTGGATGAGGTCAACCTCCTTGACGATCATGTGGTGGATATACTGCTTGAT
>JAJRQC010000144.1 GCA_024280455.1 Deltaproteobacteria bacterium
CCCTGTGCTTAACCTTTGGGATTACTCCCGCCAGCCCAGGGTTCTCTATCCGGTGGCTGGTCTGCCTTACCGGAGCGGGACTTCCACCCGATGGAATAAACGACCTTGCCCGGCCGCACTAGGAGCCCGCCCTGCGGGCGAAAAGGTTCGAGCCCGGAGGGCAAGAAAACTATCAAATTCAGCTGTAAGCTACATACATTTTATATTTTTAATCAGTCGCCTGACGGCTTCTGACAGGATCGCCCGCAGGGCGGGCTCCTACTTGGCCGTTATCTATTGATATTATCGTTAGCTTGACGGCTATGGGCTCAGGGGGACAGCCGGGAGTTCCTGCGTGAGCTGGAATCCGACCTCCACAGGCCGGACGTAACGGTTTGTCTCAGGCCCGTTCTCCCGACAAACTGAAATAATCCTGAATCCGCATGCATTATAGTATGTTATTGCACTTTGGCCCTGTTCTTCGCCCCGGATTCAGGATAATTTAAACTAGCCGCTAGATACACCATCAAAACCGATGAGCCACGACAAGCACCAGAACCAACATCTTCATTATGAGCAGATCAATCTTTACCAGGAGCTTGTCCACAGTGCCAATTCCATTATTCTCCGATGGGACAGGCAGAGCCGGATAATCTTCATGAACCAGTACGGACTGGACCTGTTCGGCTTTTCCAAGGACGAACTCATCGGCAAAGAGGTCGTCGGCACCATTGTTGCCGAGACCGATCGCAGTGGTCGTGACCTGACCGCCATGATTGAGAACATCCTCCTCCACCCGAAAAAATACCTGCTCAATAAAAATGAAAATATCTGCAGGGACGGCTCATCGCTCTGGATTCAGTGGAGCAACAAGGCTATTGTGGACTCGGATGGTTCTTTTCTGGAGATGCTCAGCGTCGGCATCGATATAACCGCCCAGGTCGTAGCGGAAAAAAAGCTGCGTCAACGGGAAAAACTCTACCAGGCCCTGTTCAAAGGCTCCTTTGATGCCCACCTGCTCTCCAGGGACGGCATTTACATCGACTGCAATCAGGCAACCCTCACCTTTCTGGGTCGTTCAAGAGCAGAGGTTATCGGTCATCCTATGGGCAGTTTTTCCCCGAAAAAGCAGGATGACGGTATCTCGACCCGGGAAAGAGTCCGGGAGGTGATAGAAAGAACTGCTCGAGGGGAGATTGTCGAAATCGAATGGGTGGTTAAGGAAACCGGAAGCGGTACATTGCGGTACGCTGAGATCAAGGCGGAAAGCGTTGAAACCGAGGAAGGGGAAATCATCCACATATCCCTGCGCGATGTCACCGAAAAACGCATCCTTCAGGAGGAGCTCAGGCAGCGTCAGAAACTGGAGGCAATAGGTACCCTGGCCGGAGGTATAGCCCATGACTTCAACAACATCCTGATGGCAATCATGGGCTATACCGAACTGGTACAGATGAAACTCGGCCGGAAATCCTCCGTTGACAGCGAGTTGGAGCAGATACGCACGGCCTCGGTCCGCGCCAAGGATCTTGTCAGCCAGATCCTGACTTTCAGCCGCAAGGCGGAACAGGCAAAGCACTCCATTCAGATTTCCCTGGTTGCCCGCGAGGCCCTGCAGCTGCTGCGCTCATCCATCCCCTCTACCATTGAAATTAAGGAACAGATAGAGGCGAAAAACTTTATTCTTGCCGATCCAACCCAGATCCATCAGGTTATCGTCAACCTCTGTACCAATGCAAGCCTCGCCATGACGGGTGAACGCGGTATTCTGCGCATTTCCCTGCAGGATCTGACGGTGAACAGCAATCGTCAAACCATAACCATGGAGAACAATCTTATCCCAGGGAACTATGTCGTTCTTGAGGTCGAGGATACGGGTTGCGGCATTTCTCCGGAGATTAAGAATAAACTCTTTGATCCATATTTCACGACCAGGGAACACGGCCAGGGAAGCGGCATGGGCCTTGCCGTTGTCCATGGAATCGTTCAGAGTCATCATGGAATCATCACCGTTGATTCCGGAAAGGATCAAGGGGCCCTGTTTCGCCTCTATTTCCCGGCTACAGCACAGACCGTTGGTGAAAACAGTCAAAAAAAGAGCTCTGGCAGTCAGGCGGCCCGGCCTGCCCAACCTAAGGGAAACATTCTTCTGGCGGAAGATGAGGAGTCTATCCGTGAGCTGATCAGTGATTTTCTAACAGAAAAAGGCCACAGTGTAACTACCTGTGTTGATGGCGAACAGGCCCTGGAAGAACTTTCAAAAACAGCGACAAACTGGGACCTGTTGATTACCGACCAGACCATGCCTAAAATGACGGGCATGCAGCTGAGCGCAAAAGTACAACAGATTCGGCCCGGACTGCCGATTATTCTCTGTACCGGATACAGTCAGACTGTTGACCTGGAAATCTCAAGACAACTTGGGTTCCATGCCATTATTGAAAAACCTATTTCCCTGTATAAGCTGCTGGCCGAAATCGAAAAGGCATTCATCAGCTGATCGGCAACCCACATACAATCCTGCCCCCCGGTTGAGGTCAGTACAGAAATTTATCCAGCAGGGGCTCACCGGGTGCATCCACCTCGTCTTCTTCGGACAGCTGAAGGCCGAGCATGCGCAGGCTGTTCTCATCCAGACAGATTCGCTGCTCATAGACGGACCGGATAGAACCATTGCCCGGGTTGACCAGGCGGACCGAAAGATACATGACGCGGTTAGCCATGGTATAGGTTCCAACCACTACGGCCTGGGCCCGTTGTGTACCTTGAAGTTCATCCAGATCTCTGGTCAGCATAAATTCCCCTTCCCCGGCATTGATCGACACATCACCGCGCAGCTTTACCTCATTGACGCTATAGCCCCGGCGGACGAATTCAGCGGCAACAGCGTTCTGCAGACTGCGGCCAAAGCTGGAACTGTCCCGGAGATTATCATTATTAGCCAGAGTTGTGACAAGAACCGGCTGCTCCGGCTGACGTGGTATCAGGGGAGGAAACGAACCGTCGATCAGCTCGTCGCCGATGTCCCTGCCCAGGGAAATCAGATTGACGTCACCGCCCAGGAGTCTTTCCAGACGGGTACAGTTCAGGCGGCTGCAACCGGTGAATGAGAAGAGTAGAAAACAAGAAAGGAGCGTTAAAAAAAAATTCATGGGAATCAATATCTGGAGCTGGTCAGCTCAAGTTCATTTGCGGATTCAACCGGCCGATAATGCCAGAAATCAGGGTCATTTATATAGTAGATATCTGATTTTCGCATGATATACAGATTGTTATCGACAATCGATGTGGTAATAATGACCTCGTAATTGCCGTTTACAACCGATGTTGACCACAGGCCATCAACAGCTGCAGCTCCGGCCAGGGCGGCAAGTTCAAAGGGGGCATTTCGAAAAACCATAATCCCTGCGGTCAGCGCCGTCAAGACCCCTGGCCGCGGCCACTGGTAACGATCTGCCTGATGATAGAGGACCTGTACCTTGTAAT
This sequence comes from Deltaproteobacteria bacterium, assembly GCA_024280455.1. Classification (GTDB taxonomy): domain Bacteria; phylum Desulfobacterota; class Desulfobulbia; order Desulfobulbales; family Desulfobulbaceae; genus DRLX01. The sequence goes on from JAJRQC010000144.1 coordinate 3,466, forward strand.
CAACAACCAGACTTTTTCCGTCCTTTTCAGGCCTGGTCGGCACTCCGAAATTCACCAGCTGGGTTGTCAATAAATCATTGAAGCCCTCATCAAAGGGAAAGGTTTGACCCGGGCCGCAGTCCTTCCCCTCGCTACAGCTATGCTTCACATAGACGGAGGTATCCAGGTATCCACGCTCAATGAGCTCGCTGTTGATCTGATTTGCGACATCATTTGCCAGCACGTTCCAGTGATAGGCTGCCTGCAATTTCTGCTGTTCACTGAGGGCATAGCCCGTTGGCTGCGGAATACGGGTGCAGCCGCTGATAAAAAATGCACACAAACTCAATAGAAGGATTCCACGCATACCTGACCTGCCGTCATATATTGAGAACGCGCACGCAACAACAACAACAACAACATCCCGAACGTTCCCCTGAAAAAGAAAAGACTGTTGCCTCTCTCATGGTTATAGCATAGGTATCGGCAGGTCAATGAATATACAATAGTTTTTTCTTCCTCTCACCATCTACAACAGGCTGTTCAGGCGCTGGGCTAATTCAGATTCCGGCACGGCTCCGACCACCTGATCCACAACCCGGCCATTTTTAAAAAATATCAGTGTCGGCACCCCACGGATCTGGAATTTGCTCGGCACCATCTGGTACCTGCTGGTATCGCAGGTACATATCAGTGCCCGTCCCGCATAGCTGCGGGCCAGTTTTTCAATGACCGGCGCAAGCATTCTGCAGGGACCGCAGGTCGGCGAAAAGAAATCCACCAGCACCGGCTTGTCCGTACTGTTTATAACCTGCTGAAAATTATGGTCACCCACTTCCACCACACTTCCTGTCGCTGCCGCAAGCGAGGTCCCGCAACGACCGCATTTCGCGCTTAAATGTTGTTTGTCCGAAGGAATTCTGTTCTTTGCTCCGCATGAAGGACAGACACGTAGAGTACCTGTCATAGACTATAATTCTTCATCAGAAAGTGAGGGTGAATTTCTGACGTTAAGCGCAGGCCGTGCCTTTATGTTCTCCAGTATAAACACAACGATAGGAGAATACAAATGTTATCGTCAGGAGTTGACACAGTAGG